>JABMPI010000458.1 GCA_013203755.1 Bacteroidota bacterium | reverse complement strand
ATTCCTTTGCTTCATCGCGGGTGAGTGTTTGGTCAGCAATTTCTTTTTCATAAAATGGAGTTAAATGTTGATCGAAATGACCAGGGTTCATGGCATCCCAACCGTTTAATTCGGTAATGGTTCCGAGGTGCACAAACCAATACATTTGAATGGCTTCCCAAAGATTTCTGGGAGCATTTGCCGGAACCCGGCGACACACTTCAGCAATTCGTTTTAATTCACTAATTCGTTGTGGATTGGTCTCTTTTGCAGCCATTTTTTCGGCTAAAACAGCATGGCGTTCAGCAAAAACAATGGCAGCATCGCAAGAAATATCCATTGCTTTTAGCTGTTCCAGTTTATCGGTGGCTTCCGGGTCGTTTAAAAAATCGAGCCTTTGAATGTGGTCGTTTATTTCTTTTTTGAAATCGAGCATTCCTTTTTCGTAAATCTTTCCATCCAGCGCGGTGTGCCCGGGTGCGCGTTGTTCCATAAATTCGGTAAAAAGCCCGGCTTCGTAAGCTGCTTTCCACTCTTTGGGAACGTGGTTGAAAATCCGTTCGCGCATGGTTCGACCGCTCCAATAAGGAATTACCTCTTTTTCATAAGTATCAATATCTTTTTGTGGAATAATGTATTGTTGCTGTTCGCGTGTATTCAGCACATTAAAATCTTCCACGCTGTGGCAAGTTAGTTCGGGGAAAGTGGGAACCGATTTTGGAACGGGGCCACGCTCGGCAACAATCAATTCACCGTCGCCAATATAAATGGTTTTCTGCTTGCAAATCTCCATAAAATTCAAGGCGCGCATCATAGGAATGGAATGTTTCCCGTCGTTTTCTTTGTAAAAGTGTGTGGTAATTAATGCCCTTTCTATGGAGAGCGACTCTTTGGTTTCCACACTTTGTTTGCGTAAACGTTGAATCCGCTTGTTCATTCCGGGAGCCGATTTTTCGGAAGTGTAAAAATTACCTTCAGCACCAGCTGGCCTTTCTGGGGACTTTATAGTTTGTGTTTCAGCGAAACTCATTTCAGCAATAATTATTTGATGTGTAATCGATGGAATTCAGAATAAAAAAAAGTGGTGATATTGTTTGTGGGGTGGTTCTACGCATACAAAATCCAGCATTCAAAAAGACACCGGTACGATGCAAGAAGATTTGATATTTGCTGAATTGTAGCCATTTGATTATTATTCAATTGAGCGTAAATTTAATGAATTATTTAGGTTTTTCAAAAAAAATGATTGAGTCCACTTCGAAAAGTCAAAAAGTACGTTATTGCGAGAGTTCACCTAATTTTATTAGGCATAATGAGTTAATGACAGATTGTTCTGTGTTGTCATTTCGAAAGCCGAGGTACGAGGGTGAGAAATCCGTTCATTAAGAGAGAGATTTCTCTCCGTCAGCCGACGGATCGAAATGACAAGCAGCTTAAAATCTGTCATTGGAAGGCACGAAGAAATGACGATAAATCACTTTTCGGAGCAGACTCAAGATTTGTAATTTAATTGACTATTGTTTTAATAAAATTGATTTTCCTCTTTATTGAATAGCTACAATTAGTTTTTCTCCAGCCTTTAACTGTATTGGAATACCGTTCAAAAGTTGTTCCCCAAAATATTTTCTGGAAAGTTCTTTTTGCGATGAAACAATTGAATATTCTTCTCCTTCATTGGCTGTAAACCATTCAGGGAATTGGTTTATGCGTGGATAATCGATGGGCAAATTTAAAATGGTTTTATGGCGCTGTGCATCAAAAACCAATTTGCCACTCCATTCGTTATCTGCATTTATTACAATGTAAGTTTCGTCATTGGTTTTTTCTGCGCCAATTATAACATCTTCGCGCCAGGGATAAACGTGAGTACCCTGAGTTTTCCACAAGCTGTACATAATTGCGGTTCGGGCAAAATTTCCATCTCCGTGCCAGCCACCAATAATTCCGTCGTCCTGTTGCATGGCGTACATCACCTGCATTTCGCTGTCAATCCAGCTTTTAAGTTCTGGAACCGGTTCGCGATTATACAGATTAATTCCACTTTCCAATGCATCGGCGTAACCATCGTGGCTGTCACCTTCCCATTTATAATTACGGTATTTTTCATTTAAATTTGTGAAGCCGTTTAACACTGCTTCGCGGTACTCCTCTTTTTTATCGACTAACCAAACCGAATAATAAGCATCGAAAACATAGCCCCAGTTATCCACAATTCTATTATCGATAATTTCACCGGTTTTAGCATTTACAGCATTATAAAAAATACCATCTTCGTTTCGGCCAATTTCTAAAACCCGATCTAAAAGTTTGTATAAAGCAGGTTGGTATTGTTTCTTTTTCTCTGGATTTGCAAAATGAAGTGTTACATACAATTCGCTTAATCCACCAATTATTTCGCAACCGTGGTCGCGGATTCTCAGGTATTCAATTTCAGAAAGATCGCGTTCGCCAAGCATATAATAATCGCCAATTTGAATGGCCCAGTCCAGATATTTTTTATCTCCTGTCATCCAGTAAACACGTGCCAGCGTTTGAAGCATTTCGCCGTTGACCTCTTCTGCAGGTGCATGGTAATAATTAAATTCTTCCATGTTTTCCAGGTAAACCAGGTGTTCAGAAAGATCATCCAGCATTTCCATCATCCGGTCTTGCCACGGCGATTTTCCAATGTATTCATTTAAAGGTATTAGTCCGTCTTTAATGTATTCCGACGTTCCAAAAATTACTTTCCCAATTTCCAATTTCTCCGATTCGAAAGCTCTTTTTGAAAAAGAATAAGTGTCTGGCAACGATTTTACCCGGGAAGTTAACTTTGTTTCTGTTTTTAGCATTTCCAATAATTCACCATTGTACAAACCTTTGTCAAGCAAATACGCGGTTAAAACCATAAACGGATAATTATCGGCAGCCGAATTTTCGGGCGACCAAATATCTATTCCTTTGTTTAAATTGGTTGGAATTAATCCGCTGGCACTGTCAACTTTTGTTAACCAGCCTTCCACAAATTTTAAACTGCGAACGTAACCTTCGTTGGCTTGTTTGCCATTTACCATGGCTTGATTGATTGTTTCTTGTTGGAATTTGGGCCGCGGATTACATGAAAATAAGACAGAAAAAATGAGTATGGAAAAATAAATTCTGTTCATCTTTTTGAGTTTAGTATTCTGTTTTAGTTTTTAATGTATTCGGAGTTTGTAATAGTTGGAATTGGCGCTGCGATTTCTTTCTGCCACTTTAAAAGATCATCCAATAACTCGTTCCGTTTTTTTACTTCAATGTTACAAAGGTTATTCGATTCTCCAACATCGGTTTGCAAGTTGTACAATTCAACTGAATTATTTGAAGTAATTTTTTCACGACCGCCATCCAGCATCCACTCTTCGTGAAACATCAACAATTTCCAATCGCCTTTTCGGATAACACTTACCGGACGAGTTCTGAAAATTGGGTCTCTCGATTCATCTGTTAATCCTTTATAAGCTTCCAGATAGCCAGGGAAATGCCAGAAAATAGCTTCTCTTTTTATGGCATTTTTTCCTTTTAAAAGCGGAAATATGCATTCTCCATCAAGAATATAATTTTCGGGTTTTTCAGCACCCGCTAAATCCAGAAAAGTGGGGTAAAAATCGGAGCTAATAATTGGTTCATTACAGGTAGTTCCAGCTTTAATTATTTTTGGCCAGTAGGCAAACATGGGTTCGCGGATACCTCCTTCGTAATACATCCCTTTGCCGCCTCGAAGTGGTTTCTGGCAAGTGTAAGTTCCATGCCCTCCATTGTCTGAAAAGAAAATAAGAATGGTGTTTTCGCTTAATTCAAGTTCATCTAAAGTGTGGTTTATTTTTGCCACACTTTCGTCTACACTTGCAATCATAGCCGCATATTCTGCCTGGCTATGACAACCAACCCCTTCTTTTTTAGTAAACTTTTTGGTGATCTCTTCTTTGGCTTGAATGGGCGTATGAACCGCGTGGTGTGCGAGATAAAGGAAGAATGGTTTTTCCCTGTTTTCCTTTATAAAATTCACGGCTTCATCGGTTAAACGGTCGGTTAAATATTCACCACTTTTTTTATTAAAATGTCCATTTTTTATTCCGACGTCCACCCTTTCCATTCCAACCTTAAAACCTTGTTTTTGAGGGGTATTTCCAACGTGCCATTTTCCTATTGCTGCACTTACATAACCGGCAGGTTTTAACGCTTCAGCAATGGTAATTTTATTCAGCGAGATCTCGGTTATGTTTTTAACCGGAATTAATCGGCGGTCTTCAGATTTTCCCCGATCTGAATTTCCAACGGTAAAAACTCCATGGCGTGGCGTGTACTGCCCGCTTAACAAACAAGCCCGGGTTGGTGCACAGTTTGCCGCATTTGCATACGCTTGTGTGAAAATCATTCCTCCTTTCGCGAGTCGGTCGATGTTTGGAGTTTCGTAATATTCAGCCCCCATAAAACCAACATCTGTCCATCCCATATCGTCGATGAGGATAAATACGATGTTGGGCTTTTCTGCGGCTTGAATTGAAAGAGGGAAAAGCAGGGTTAGAGTAAGTAAAAATCCTAACGAATTTAAAAACCGTCTCATTGTTATAGATTTAAAATTGAAGGTTTAAAATTAGTTGATTTTGTAACTTTTTCGCTTAATTTATGGGATATTATAAGTTTTATATTTTGTAATTTACAAATTGTAAATTTAGCCTTTCAAAAGAATTCGTAGTTTATGCTCTGTATCAACCTAAAAAATACCAACCCGTTTTTTTGCCTCGCAGCAGAAGAGTATTTGTTGAAAAATTTCGATGAGGATGTTTTTATGCTTTGGCAAAGTGAGGATACAGTTGTAGTTGGTAAACACCAAAATGCACTGGGCGAAATTAATTATCCGTTTGTGCGCGAAAATAATATTACTCTTGCCCGCAGAATTTCGGGTGGGGGAACTGTTTTTCACGATGCCGGGAACGTAAATTTTTCTTTTATAAAAAATGTAAATAGTCCGGCAGAGATAAGTTTTAAACAGTTTACAGAACCTGTTGTAAATGCGCTTTCGAAACTGGATATTATCGCAACAACTTCCGGGCGAAATGATTTACTAATTGAAGGGAAAAAGATTTCGGGAAATGCCGAACATATTTTTAAAAATCGTGTTTTGCACCATGGAACGCTGCTTTTTAATTCTGATTTGAAAAATCTTGGACAGGCTATAAAAGTGGTTCCCGGGAAATATGAAAGTAAAGCGGTTAAATCGAACCGAAGTTCGGTTGCTAATATCTCTTCGTTCCTAAAAAAAGAAATCCCAATTCAAGAATTTATACAATTTTTAATTGACGTTCAACTTGAAAATAGCGAGAATACGTTTTATGAATTAAATGAAACTGACATTCAGGAAATAGAAATCCTTGTTTCAGAAAAGTTTAAAAACTGGAACTGGAATTATGGCTACTCTCCAAAATATTCTTTTAAAAATGAGCTTGAAATCGATGGGAAAAGGCTTTCAATTCAAATGAATGTAAAAAAGGGAATTATTGAGAATTGTGTAATTTCAGGTGAATATTTTTCCATTGAAGTTGTAGCAGAATTAAGTGTTCAGCTTCAAAACAAAAGGCATTTTTTTGAGGATATCCAGAATACACTGAAAGAATTTATTGATGAAGTTTCAGATGAATTGGTTTATGCGTTTTTTTAACAAAAGCGCCGGAACAAAATTGTCCCGGCGATTCTTAAAAGCTGTTGTATAATTATTTTGGCATCGGATAACCCTCTAATTTCTTCAGGTTCCGTGCAATTTCCGATTCCGGGTATTCATAATCATGCAATTCTCCAGCCATATATTTGCTGTAACCTACCAAGTCCATCAAACCATGTCCGCTAAAGTTGAAAAGGATGGTTTTTTCTTTTCCTTCTGCTTTGGCTTTTTTTGCTTCGCGAATAACTGCAGCAATAGCATGTGTTGTTTCCGGTGCAGGAATAATTCCTTCGGTTTTTGAGAATAACAATCCAGCCTCGAAACATTCGCTTTGATGGATTGCGACGGCTTCCATCAATCCATCTCTTAGGGCAGCACTTACCAGTGGAGACATTCCGTGGTAACGCAAACCTCCTGCATGAATTGGTGCTGGTACAAAATTATGTCCTAAACTATTCATTGGTAAAAGTGGAGTCATTTGTGCCACATCACCATTATCGTAAATAAATGGTGCTTTTGTTAAAGTTGGGCAGCTAAATGGTTCTGCTCCAATAATCTGAATGTCGGCACCATTTATTTTATCGTACATAAACGGGAACGAAAGACCGGCAAAATTACTTCCACCGCCACAACAACCAATTACTACGTCAGGATTTTTAATGCCAACTTTTGCCAACTGTTTTTTGGCTTCCAAACCAATAATTGTTTGGTGCAACATTACATGGTTTAATACTGAACCAAGAGAATAACGCGTTTGTCCGGTTGGGTCGGTAACAGCAGCTTCAACAGCTTCCGAAATGGCAATTCCCAAACTTCCGGGGGTATCAGGGAATTCAGCCAAAATATTACGGCCTGCTTGTGTTTCCATACTTGGGCTGGAAATACATTGTCCACCCCAGGTTTCCATCATCATTTTACGGAAAGGTTTCTGTTCGAAACTTACCTTAACCATAAATACTTTGCATTCTATTCCTCCAATTTGTGCACATGCATAGGACAAAGCAGAACCCCACTGACCGGCCCCGGTTTCGGTAGTCAGTTTTTTAATTCCAAATTGTTTGTTGTACCAGGCCTGGGGAACTGCAGTATTCGGTTTGTGACTTCCGGCCGGCGAAACGCTTTCGTTTTTGTAATAAATTTTTGCCGGAGTTCCCAAAGCTTCTTCCAATTCGTATGCGCGAATTAACGGACTTGGCCTCCATTGAAACAGTATTTGTCTAATCGGTTCCGGAATATCAATCCAGCGTTCCTGACTTACTTCTTGTTCAATAAGGTTCATAGGAAAAACCGGTGCTAGCATTTCAGGTCCAACAGGATTTCCATCAGGTCCTAAAGGTGGATTCATTGGTGTTGGAAGATCCGGAGCAAGATTATACCACTGTTTAGGCATTTCTGATTCTTCAAGAAAAATTTTCTTTTGTCTAGTCATGATTTATTTTTAAATATGGTTTTTTTACTCTTTTTTTGTCTTTGCATCCGGAACTAAATTTTTTGTATAAAAACAAAAAAAGGGATTTATTGCGCATACAATAAATCCCTTTTCCGATTTTTAAGTTCGTAAAATACTATTTAGTTCCTGCGTTTCCATTTTAATGTTGCGCCAGTTCCATTCTTTTCCGTATAAAGGACTTTTGTACATATCTATCTTTTATTCAGTACGTAAAGCTAATTATATTTTTTTTTCAGACAAATAATATTTCCAGCAATCAGAATTAAATTTATTAGCAAGTTTCCTAATATCTAGGTTAATAACTGGCAGATCGTTTAACGTTTCATTGTTTTAAAGTTAAAATCATGACAACTATTCTAACAATAATAACCATGACCACTTTTTTACTTTTACCTTTCAACTTGAATCCCTATTTTTGCAGCGATTTTAAAACAAGCATAATTTAATATTAATCACAAAGGAGAATGAATTACCCTGTAAATATGGGTTTAGGCTGTTGTTGGTTTTTTCTTCCGACTTCGGTCTTCGGTCTTCTAACTAAATTTTTAGTAAATGAACAAGCCAACAGTTGTTAGCGGAATTAGACCAACAGGATATTTGCACCTCGGGAATTATTTCGGAGCGGTGCAGAACTTTTTAAGAATGCAGAATGATTATAACTGCTACTTTTTTATTGCTGATATTCATTCGTTAACCACGCATCCAACCCCGGAGAATTTACAGTCGGGAGTGCGCCAGGTTTTAGCTGAATATTTGGCCTGTGGAATCGACCCTGAAAAAGCTACTATTTTTATTCAGAGCGATGTACCTGAAATATCGGAGTTGTACACCCTTTTGAATATGAATGCCTATTTGGGGGAATTGGAAAGAACAACATCGTTTAAAGACAAAGCGCGGCAAAACCCGGATAATGTAAATGCGGGATTGCTAACTTACCCGGTTTTAATGGCAGCCGATATTATTATTCATAAAGCCAATTTTGTACCCGTTGGAAAAGACCAGGAGCAAAACCTGGAAATGGCACGTAAATTTGCCAAACGTTTTAACCACATGTATAATACCGAAGTATTTCCAAATCCATCTCCGTTTACTTTTGGGGGCGGCGACATGATAAAAATACCCGGTTTGGATGGTAGTGGAAAAATGGGAAAATCGGAAGGGAATGCAATTAATTTGTACGAAGAACCAAAATCAATTCGTAAAAAAGTTATGCGCGCGGTAACCGATTCAGGACCAACAGAAATGAATCAGCAAAAATCCGAAGCGATTCAGAATTTGTTTACATTAATGAAGATTGTGTCAACACCCGACACAGTTTCACATTTCGATGGATTATACAACAATTGTGAAATTCGTTATGGTGATTTGAAAAAACAATTGGCAGAAGATATTATCGCATACACATCTCCAATTCGCGACCGGATTATTGAAATATTAGAGGACGATACCTATTTAGCAAAAGTTGCCAGAATGGGTGCTGAAAAAGCGCGCGAATCTGCATCGAAAACTTTACAGGAAGTGAAGGATGTTATTGGGTTTAAGAAACTGTTTTAGGGAAAAAAGACCTCAGAAAAGCATGTCATTTCGAAGGAAGAATGACTGAGAAATCTCTCTCTCCTTTCAGCGGATTTCTCACTACGTTCGAAATGACAGCAAATATGTAAACAAATGAGCATAGAAAAACAACTCGAAAAACGCAGCAAATCAACATGTGAATTGTGTGCAGCAACAGATAATTTGGCTGTTTATACTGTTGCTCCGGCAATACAGGAAAGTGAAAAGGATAGCATCTACATTTGCCAAACCTGCTCCTCTCAAATCAATAATCCGGAAACAATGGATGCCAATCACTGGCGCTGTTTGAATGATAGTATGTGGAGTACGGTTCCTGCAGTTCAGGTTGTAGCATGGAGAATGTTAAATCGTTTAAAAAGCGAAGGTTGGCCACAAGATTTACTGGATATGCTTTATTTGGATGAAGAGACAAAAATCTGGGCCGAAGCTACCGGCGAAGGTGTTGATCAAGACGATGTGGTGAAACATATAGATAGTAACGGTGCTGTTTTGCAAGCTGGTGACACCGTCGTGTTAATTAAAGATTTAAACGTTAAAGGTGGTGGTTTTACCGCCAAACGAGGAACTGCAGTGCGAAATATTTCGCTGGTGCATGATAATGCAGAGCAAATAGAAGGAAAAGGTAGCGGGCAACACATTGTAATTTTAACGCAGTTTGTGAAGAAGAATTAGAAAATATTTTTCAAAATATGATTTCAAGCCGGGCAATTGTCCGGCTTTTTTGTTCCCTTTTTTATAACTTTCCGAAATAATTGCAATTATGGAAAGTCAACTTCAATCCATTTTAAAGAATAGTTTTAAATCTGAAAAAGATTTTACTCTTGAAGTTTTTCGAATCGTTTCATTTGAGTCTGGGTTTCATTTTAAAATGCACAATCACAAACGCATCGAATTAAATTATATTTTACAGGGAAGTTGCGTGATGATGCTTGAAAATGAGTTGATTAAACTAAATCGAAATAATAGTATTCTCATTTTTCCTGATTCGAAGCATGATTTTTATGTGGATTCAAAAAGCGGAATTAAAATAGTTCAGCTCGAATTTCAAATTGATGAACAGATTTTAGCGGCATTCCAAGATGTTCTTCAATCCGAATTATCTTTTCTTTTAAACTT
>JABMPI010000457.1 GCA_013203755.1 Bacteroidota bacterium | reverse complement strand
ACTGAATCTTTAAATTCACCAGTTAAATGGTAATTTAGAAAACCGGATACTTGCAGGTATTTATGTGTCTTTTCCCAAATTTCGGGTTGATTTTGTTTAATCCAATTGCATTTCCCATCTCGTTGTGCTTTTAGAATTGAATCCTGCATTCCAATTAATTTAATCACGAGTTTCATTCCAAACCAAGGTTTGTAAACAGGGTTTGCTTTTCGCTGGTCGAGCCAAACCATTACCGGGCGCAAAGGATTTCCATTACCATCCACATTAACCATAGAATTTCGAAGTGTAGTTACCCCAATTCCAACAACATTATTAAAATGATTGGCATTCGATTCTTTCAGCTTTAAACAAGCCGTTTTTAGAGATTCCCAATAAACCTCAGGATATTGTTCTGCCCAACCAGGTTTTAAACTAAAATAAGGTTCGAATGGAATTTTCTCAAGGGCCAAAACTTCCCCTTTCATAGAAAAAAGAATAGCTCGTAAACTTTGGGTTCCACAGTCGATCGAAAGAATTGTTTTTTGCATTTGTTTTCATTTTCTGGGTGACGCGAACTCCGATTCGCGATTTAAATATGGCGAATCGGAATTAGCCACACCCGTCATTTACACCCCATTTTATCAACAGCAATTACTGATTTTTGAGTACTGAAATATATCACATTTTCCGAAATAGCAGATGTTTCCGTCAATATATCATTCATTATATTTTGTACCACCAATTTATATTCCTATCCGGCTTTATTTTGTTTGAGCAAAAAGTTGGGAAAAAGGCAATACAAAAACTAACACAAGCGTATGCTTTTTCATTGATTTTGTTTTGGGTATTAAGTTAATAAATTTCAGAAAATTGAGTGATATTGACTCTAAACCTCAAACTAGAATTGCAATTTTAGAAAATAGACTTTACATCTGGTACATCTATTTGTAAAATATAATTTAAATGTAGACAGGATAATTGGAAAGGACAAATAAGGGGGTTTCAAGTTTTAAGCACCGGCAAAAAGAAATAGGAATAGAAAGTGTACTAAAGTTTATTTTATCCAACCTTTTGGCGCAAATTGTAAATCTTCGCCAACGTAGGGGCACAGTCTGTTATCCTATTTCTGATATAAACAGGATTAAGCAAAGATGCAACCGATGCCGGTTTTTTAAATATTTACGTCTTTCTATAGGTTTTAAATTTTTAAGATAGAAAATTATCCACTTTACGATAGGCTTCAATAAGAACCTTTTCTCCTTCAATGCCCTTTATACTTCTGCCGTGTTCCATACATAGTACCCCATCGTATCCTTTATTGTATATGTGTTTAAAAATATTGAGGTAGTTGATTTCACCAGTTCCGGGTTCTTTCCGGCCAGGATTATCGCCAATGTGGAAAGCACCAATTTCGCTCCAAGCCCTGTCGATATTGGGAATTATATTTCCTTCGGTGATTTGCTGGTGGTACATGTCGTTTACCATTTTACATGAAGGACTGTTTATAGCGCGGCAAATGGAATAAGCCTGAGGAATTCCTGTTAAAAAAAGCCCGGGATGGTTCCAGCGGTTCAAAGGTTCAATAACAATTACCAAATCATTTTTTTCTGCCATTTCACTTAATTCGCGCAGGGTATCAATTACATTGGCCGTTTGGTAATCCATTTCCAGTTTTTCATCCAGTTTTCCCGGAACAATCAAGGCATATTTTGCGCCTGTACGTTTTGATGTTTCAATGGCATCAATCAATCCTGCTTTCCAGGCCTCTCTGCTTTCCTTGTCATCATATACCATTGAGTTTCCTCCTTCTTTTGCACGCAAAACAAAAGGGCCAATGTCCATGTTGTTACTGTTTAGTTCTACAGCGATTTTTCCTTGTAGCGCAGGATCCTTTTTCATCAAATTATTATCAAATATAGCCCTGAATCCCTGGTCATTACAAAATTTGATGAAATCGATTGGGTCATCTCCCGCCAATTCAGGAAAGGCATTAAAGCTTGGAGCATATTTTAAATTAAACTTTGCCTGGTTTAAACTTACAGTTGCACTTTCGTTTCCAAATGCAACTATTCCAAGGCTGGCCGTTGCTGCTGTTGCCATTGTGGTTTTTATAAAATTTCTTCGTTCCATGTGGTTATAAATTAGATCCAAGACACAAGAATCAAGACACAAGACTGGAAAATTGATTTCCTTGTTTAATCCTTCAGCTGACGGATCATGTTCGTTTCATACTAATATTCTGGTTATGATTTATTCAGAGAAAACTTTAAAAATTTTCTTTATTTCACCCCTCTGTTTGTCATTAGACAAACATCTCCCCTAAATTTAGGGGAGAATATAAGGATTCTCGCTGCAAGCCACGAGGAATTATTTAATTTAATTGGATTATCCGTTAAGCACCCAACCGTTTCGGTATTCCTTCGTCAAATAGTTATTTGCAACGGAATCATTGGTTACACGGCCAGCCAGCGAATCGTATTCCAGTTTTTTGCCGGCGCGGTGGGCTACGAGTCCAAGCATCAAAGTCTCAATCATACGCCCGGCATAATCAAAATCGCAGGAAGTTTTTAGGTCACCCTTACATGCCCTAAACCATTGCTGAACGAAATCGCCATGCGCAGGGGCAACTTCTTTATTTGAAGGAGTATCGTAGTAAGTCATATCAGCACCCTTGTTATTGGGAATTAGCATACGGCTTCCAAAATCTGCCAACAACGCACCTTTTGTTCCTCTAAATAAAACGCCATGACCTATTTTTGAAATGTCGATTGCTTTATGCGGCGATTCGGGTTTTACAGTTCCCTGGAACCACTCCAGTTGAATTTCGCCCCGCCATTTGTTGGCTGGCATAGCAAATATTGCATGTAAATCTGATGGACAAACCTCATCATGGTATGGGTCGCCGGCAGCTTCAATACTTGTTGGTATTCCAGCATCGATTGCATTCCAGGCCAAATCCATAGTATGACTTCCCATATCACCCACCTGCCAGCTTCCAAAATCATGGTACATGTTCCATTGCAGGCAGTTCATGCCTGGTTTTCCAAGAAAATAGCCTGGATTGTATGGATGCATCTTTATCGGACCAATCCATTGTTCCCAATCTATGGTATCGGGTGCAGGTCCCATGTCGGGGAGATAACCGGTCCGGTTATGTGTACGGTTGCCAAATGCCTGGACCACCTGTAAATCGCCAATCGCTCCATCGCGAATTAATTCTTCCACGCGATCAAAATTTTCAATGGCATGACGTTGGGTACCATGTTGGGTAGCCAGTTTGTTTTTATTGGCCAGATATGTTTTTCGTACTTCACGCGCTTCGTAAACACATTCTCCAAGAGGCTTTTCGCAATAAACATGCAATCCGCGATTCATGGCCCAAATGGCGATAAATGCGTGATGATGGTCCGGCGT
>JABMPI010000456.1 GCA_013203755.1 Bacteroidota bacterium | reverse complement strand
GGCTTGAATGTTCTGAATGATGCTCAGGGAAATAACCTGATAAATTCAATGCAAATTAACTTGTCCTACTCGGTTAATATTCGCTTGAGCCAAAAATATATGTTTAATGGAGGACTGCAAGCTGGCTTCAATCAAAATTCACTGAATACGAGCGAGTTAACTTTCAACGACAACCTGGACCCAAATTATGGCAACCACGGAACCTCCGCGGAGCTAGCTAATATAACCGATCCAAATTACAATTATGTCGATTTTTCGACTGGTATTTTAGTGTACAGTAAACGATTATTTTATGGCGTTGCAATACATCATTTAACAGAACCTCAACAATCGTATTACAGCGGACAAGAGGATGTTTCTAAACTTCCCCGAAAATACACCGGCCATTTTGGAGCACGTCTACCTGTTTATCTTTATGGTCATTATCGCAAAAAATTTGATATCTCGCCACAACTAATTATCCAATCCCAAGGAATTTTTCAGCAAATAAATTACGGTATTTTTGCCACAAAGCGTGGACTTACCGCAGGAACATGGTTTAGACAGAGTTTTGGATTAAGATACGATGCAGTAATATTTCTTTTTGGTTATATGAAAAACAATTGGCAATTTATGTATAGTTACGATTTTACAGTTTCGGGGTTAAGGGGCGACTCTGGCGGAACAAGCGAAATTTCACTCTCCTTTTTCCTAAAAAAAGTCGACATGAAACAAAGAATGCCCTTTTACAATCATTACGAAGAAGAATTTGGAAAGCAGTAGGAAGGTGTTGTTTTTAGTCTCAGTCTCAGTTGGCAGTCTTGAAAAAGTTAGGATTAGAAATCGCTGTTATAGTTACCCCGCCACTCGTTCACGCAATCACTCATTTCTTCCTTAGTGCCTGCAAGAAAACTCCATTTTTTGAAGTCTTTGATGAGAAAACGTCAAAGACAAGGCTTTCGAAGTTTTGAAAATCAAGGAATTTACTCCGTCAGCCGACGGATGACTGTTTTCAAAGCGAGAGTAACGCAGTATTTGGCGTTTTCTTGCAAAGACTACTTACAAGTACCCAGCCTCAATCAAAGTAACAATCTCCTCCAAAATCCGGTCCTCCTCTTCCGCGTCGTAACCCGATTTTAAATTGTTACTAAATATGCGGGCAATTCCCTGCCAAAAAACGGCTCTTACATCGCCCCTAAAATCCTTTATTAAAGTATACGGAGTTCTTTCAGTTTCGCGATTAATTAATTTTAAAAGAATCTTTCCATCCGACATCGACCATTTTTTCAAATCTTCTTTGTGTTCCGCAAATAACTCTTTTTCCAGCTTTTTCATCAACTTTCTTCGGTCACTTTGCTTTTCCAGTGCATAATATTCCGGCTCGTATTTAGCCAACAGAACACGCGCTTTAACCGCCACCGGATAAACTTTTTTTACCTTTAAAATGTATCGTGTATAACGTCGTCGCTGCCGGTTATTTTTAAATTCTCGCTGGGGAAAAACACGCACCTCATCAATATTTTTATGAATTATGGTATCATTGCCATCAATAATCCCCATCATAATTTCTGATGTATCGCGCTCCTGAGCTCTCAAACCCAAAAAGGAAACGAAAAAAACCAATATGAATATAAGCCGTCTCAATATTTTTGATTTAACATTGTAAAAGTAGAACGAATAATTCAATTGTTTATGATTGTTTGTTTTATTTCGATACAAATGTAACTAGCCTTTTAATCATTCTTATTAACGATTTTTTTTAATGCTCGTTTCAATTATCAAAAATCACAACTTCAAAGTTTATATCTTTGAAACTGGTTAGTATTACCAAAAATAGTTCAACAATATGAAGACTTGTATTAATTCTGAATTCGGAAAACTGGAAGGGGTAATTATTCATCAACCCGGCTCCGAAGTTGAAAACATGACACCGGAAAATGCAGAGCGCGCGCTTTACAGCGACATTCTAAATCTTTCCATCGCATCAAAAGAATACGCTCAATTGGCAGGTGTTTTAGAAAAGATAACTTCCGTTTTTAATGTCAAAAGTCTATTAACCGACATCTTACAGAATGAAAATGTAAAATTAAGCTTATTAAAAGAAATTTGTATAAGCGAAGGAATTATGGGCATGGAAATGAATTTGGCACAAAACAGCCCAGTTAATTTGGCCAATCTTCTTATTGAAGGTATAGTTCTGGAAAAGAACAACCTCACCAATTATTTGGGTAACGAACGATTTTTGTTGCGTCCGTTACACAACCTTTTTTTTACCCGCGATTCGGCAATGGGCATGAACAACCACATGCTAATTGGCAAAATGGCCAATCCTGTGCGCGAAAGGGAAAGTATAATTATGGAAGCCGTTTTTAATCATCATCCAAATATTGAAACTACAACCTTAAATCCTTCAAAATCGAATTCAGGCATTATTAATAATCCAAAATCGACATTGGAGGGTGGCGATTTTCAGATGGCACGCGACAATGTTTTTGTAATTGGCACAGGAGTTAGAACCAGTACTCAGGGAATCGATTTTATTATTGAAAATATTAAACAACTTAAATCAGAACCTCAGCACATTATTGTTCAGGAATTGCCATCCACACCAGAATCTTTTATTCATCTTGACATGGTTTTTACCTTTTTAAATACCGATTCGTGTATGGTTTACGAACCGGTTATTTACAAAATGAACCGCTTACGAACCATTCATATTCAACTGGATAATAAAAAGGTTACCAAAATAGAAGAAGTGCCAAATATTCCAGCGGCTCTTAAAACTTTAGGAATAGATTTAAAACCCATTAATTGTGGGGGAAATAACGATTCGTGGATTCAGGAACGCGAACAGTGGCACAGCGGCGCCAACTTTTTTGCATTCGAACCCGGCAAAATAATTGGCTATGCAAGAAACAATCACACCATTGAAGCGCTGAATAACAATGGGTATGAAATTATTAATGCTACCGATGTAATTAACGGTAAAGTTTTGCTTGATGATTATAAAAAATGCGTTGTACAAATTGCAGGCTCTGAACTGGCGCGAGGTGGCGGCGGTGCGCGTTGCATGACAATGCCGATTAGAAGAGCGGAAGTGGATTGGTAACCTTCCTGCTTCTTGCGCCCTCAAACGAGGGAACTTTAAAAAATTATTTTAGAAATTATTCAGCCACCAAATAATAAACGATAAAAAGTAAAATGCGAAAACTAAGAAATAGCGAATTAAACCGGATTTCGGTTGACGAATATAAACAGACAGACAAAACACTTTTAACAGTAGTTTTAGATAACATTCGCAGTTGCAACAACATCGGCTCAGTTTTTCGTACCTCCGATGCATTGCTAATAGAAAAGATATATCTCTGTGGAATAACGGCAACACCTCCCAACAAAGACATTCATAAAACGGCTTTAGATGCCGAAAAATCAGTTAGTTGGGAATATCAGGAAAACACAGAAGATGCAGTTGCAAAACTTCAAAAAGAGGGGTATAAAGTTTATGCCATCGAACAAGTAGAAAACAGCATTTTGTTGCCCGATTTTAAACCAGCCAAAAATGAAAAGATTGCCATTGTTTTTGGGAACGAAGTAAAAGGGGTTAAACAATCGGTGGTTAACATTTGTGATGGCAGTATCGAAATTCCACAATTCGGCACAAAACATTCATTTAATATTTCGGTGAGCGCCGGAATAGTTTTGTGGGATTTATTTCAAAAATTACAACCTTAAACAAAACATTCCTAATAATTTACATTTCGGTTTATTTCACTATTTTTATTCCGCATTTAATTCAAATAAATTATGAGTACCCCGAATAGTTTACCTGAAGAATTCCTTCAATACATCTGGGAGAACAAACTTTTCCTTTGTAACAATGTAAAAACAACAAGCAACGAAGTTGTAGAGATAATTGATGTTGGCAAACGCAACACAGATTCCGGTCCAGACTTTTTTAATGCAAAAATAAAAATCGAGGATACTATTTGGGCAGGTAATATTGAGATTCATAAAAAATCGTCGGACTGGCAAAAGCACAAACACCAAACCGATAAAGCGTACGACAATGTTATTTTACATGTTGTTGAAGAGGATGACTCGCCAATAAAACGCCGCAACAATAAACTAATTCCAACCATCCTTTTAAACTACCCCGAAAAATTAAAAATTAATTACCAAAATCTGTTGGATGCAAAAACCTGGATTGCCTGCCAAAATCAATTTCATAAAATAAATCCGGTTGTTTTGCAATTGGGATTTAACCGGTTAATGATTGAGCGACTGGAAAATAAAACCGATGAAATTCTGGATCGACTGCACCAAAATAACGACGACTGGAACGAAACCTTTTACCAAACTCTGGCAAGAATGTTTGGTTTTAAAGTGAATGCCATTCCTTTTGAACTGCTGGCGAAATCTGTAAGCTTACAAATTCTGGGAAAACATAAGAGTAATCTGTTTCAGTTAGAAGCCCTTCTTTTTGGGAATTCAGGGCTACTAAATAATCAGTTACTTGGCGACCAATACTACCTTAAACTTCGGGATGAATACTCTTTTCTGTTCAATAAATACCAATTAAAAGGAGTTGAAAGCCACCTGTGGAAATTTATGCGCTTACGACCGGGCAATTTCCCGACTATTCGAATTTCTCAATTTGCAGCATTAATTCACCGATCGCATGGCCTGTTTTCAAAAATTATTGAAATTGAAAACATCGATAAATTAAAAGAGCTTTTTAAAGTTCAAGCTTCGGAATATTGGAATTTACATTACAATTTTAATAAATCGTCTAAAAGAAATTCAAAAAAAGAGCTGGGTGATATTTCAATTAACACCCTAATAATTAATGTCATAATCCCATTTCTTTTTGTTTATGGTGAAAAACAAAACAAACATTATCTAAAAGACCGGGCCTTGGATTTCCTCGAAAAACTACCTCCCGAAAAAAATTCAATAATTACAAAATGGGGGAGTTTAGGAATTCAATGTAAATCGGCATTCGAAACGCAATCGCTCCTTCAACTAAAAAATAAGTTTTGTGAACCAAAAAAATGTTTAAATTGCCAAATAGGTGTTAAACTAATAAAAAACGTAGCTGAATAAACGAATGGACCAACATTACAACAAATTTCAGGAAGTTTCGAGCCGCACACTAAAAATTGGTTTTGGACTGCTTTTTTTAATTGTTGCAATTGGTGTAACTGGCTACCATTATATTGAAGAGTTAAATATATTGGACAGCCTTTACATGACAATTATTACCATTTCAACTGTTGGATTCAAAGAAGTTGGAGCTCCACTTACAGATCTGGGGAAAATATTTACGATGGGAATGATTGTTTCCAGTCTTGGAAGTTTTGCTTACGTAGGTTCCAATATGGCTCGTTTTGTTTTCGATGGTGAATTGGCAAATTATATAAAAACATACAGAGTGGACAAAAAAATTGCAAAACTAAAAAACCACGTAATAATCGTTGGTTATGGCCGGAATGGCGAACAAGCTGCCTTAGAACTGGCCGAGCATGGAGTTGAGTTTGTAATTGTTGACAGACGCGACAATGTAATTTCGAGGATACACGACAACCCTGACCTCCTATATATTAGAGGCGATGCCACACACGAAGATGTTTTGGAACAAGCTAATATTCATAGGGCACAGGCGCTAATTGCCACCACTCCCAACGATGCGGATAATGTATTTGTGGTACTTACCGCACGAAGTATGAATCCGGGATTGACCGTAATTAGCCGCGCCTCGGAACTGGAGTCGCAAATGAAATTAAAACGTGCCGGTGCCACCAACGTAATTATGCCCGAACGTATTGGTGGGCAGCGCATGGCAAAACTGGTTCATCAACCCGATGTGGTTGAATTTCTGGAATATATTCTTTTACAAAAAACCAAGGATGTTAGTTTGGAAGAACTTTCGTGTAAAAATCTGGCACAATGTTTTGTGGGTAAATCTATTTCCGAATTAAAAGTTCGCGAAATATCTGGCGCAAATATTATTGGTTTAAAAATTAGCGGAGCACGTTACGTTTTTAATCCCGACCCACAAATGATTTTATCGCGTAACGACCAGCTTTTTGTTTTGGGCAACCCTGTGCAAATAGAAAAGTTGAAAGTGGCGATGGTAACAGGAGAGTAATTCAATAACCTAAATTACCTGCATATATATCCTTATTAAGTCATGCACCTCTTTCCCATAATTATTTGGAATGAAATAAGAATACATCCAACACTTGATTCGCATTAATTATAAACAGATGAATAAAAAATAATTAATTTACTTCTCCGTCTCGGCATCAAAACGTTCAATAAAATCGGTTGAAAGCACGCGGAATTCAGTACGACGGTTAATTGCAGTTGCTATTTCCTGTTGTTCAGGTGTAAGCTTCAGAATAAACTCTTCCGTTAATTCATCATTTCTTTTTAAGAAATCGTGTTGTTTGGCAATTTCTCTTGTAATTTTTTTAGGCCATGTTTCGCCATATCCTTTGGCAACTAAACGTTGCGGGTTAATTCCTTTTTCAATTAAATAGTCAACTACACTTTGTGCCCGTTTTTGCGAAAGGTCGAAGTTAAACTGATCGCCACCCACGTGATCGGTGTGTGCCATTAACTCAATTGTAATGGTTGGATTAAATACCAAAACCTGCACAACTGTATCCAACGAATTTTTCGATGCTTCCAATAATTCCCAGCTGCCAAATTCGTAGCTAATATTGTCCACTTTTATTGGCGCATCGGTTGGAGTTAAAAACAGCTCGAACTTAAAATCACGACTGTCAGCCATTCCAATTGTATTTGCAGTTGCTTTATCGCGTAAAAAACCATCTTTAAATGCTGCAAATATATATTCAGTTTCCGGTTTTAATTTCAACTTAAACGCACCGTTTCTTGTACGCATTTTTAGGTTTGTGCCATCGGTTCCAATAATCCGCACAGTTGCGCCATCAATTTTAGAATTGTCCTCTTTGTTAAAAACCTCACCTTCAACCGAATAAACTTTTGGTGGAACTAAAAATGAATAAATATCATCACTACCGGCCATGGAACCTTTCCGGTTGGATGAAAACATTCCTTTGTTTTCACCAACAACATACGAAATTCCAAAATCGTCTAAAGGAGAGTTCATCGGCGATCCCATGTTTTCCATTATCCAAACTCCATCTTCATCTTTATTGGCTACAAAAAGGTCGAACCCGCCCATTCCAATGTGGTAGTTCGACGAAAAGTAGAGTTCTCCATTGTCGCGAACAAATGGGAACATTTCGTCTCCGGGAGTATTAATTACTGCTCCAAGATTTATTGGTTTTGAATAAGTTCCGCCATTTTTTTCGGCTCGCCAAATATCTTTTCCTCCAAAACCACCGGGCATGTCCGAAACAAAATACAATACCGATTCATCGGCACTTAAAGCGGGATGCGCTGCAATAATGCTATCGCCAACTACATCTACTTTTATTGGATTCGACCACGAACCACGCGACTGCGAAGATTCAAACAGTTCTGCGCCCAAAGCCTGCGATTTATCGTATCTACAGCGTGTAAAAATCATCTGGTCTCCGGTCGATGAAAGCGTTGAAGCCCCCTCTTCGTCGCCAGTATTTACAATCATATTTTCATCAATTAATTTCGGCTCTTCCCATTTTTGTTTTTGCACACCAAAAGTTGCACGAAATAAATCTGCATAATTTTGTCCGGTAATCATGCTCTCCCTTTTGCCTGTCGCCGCTTTACGGGTTGAGGTGAATATAATTTCATTGTCGCGCCCCGCAACAAAAACGGGAGAATAATCGCTGCCCCGGGAGTTTAGTTGTTTTATAGGATTTATAATGTGGCGGGATGGATTTGCCACCCATTCCTGAGTTTTCTGGATGCCTTCCAATCCTGCCAGGGCACGTTTGTCCCCCGGAACAGAATCTAAATAAGTACGATACGTTTCAATGGATTTTTCGTATTCCTGAGCTGACCTCAACACATCTGCATATCGAAGTAAAGCAACCTGATCAGTGTAACCTAAAAGGATGGCAGATTTGTAATTTGGAGACGCAAATTCATATTGACCAATAGAATAGTAGCAATCTGCAATTGCATACATATATTCAATCCTTTTATCTCTGTCTTTTTCTTTCTTTCTTGCTTTTCTATACTTTTTAATTGCCTTGGAATATTCACCAATATCATGCGAAAGTATTGCATCTCTGCCATATTTTCCAGCACCGCAACCACTTAACAAAACAACCACTAAAAAAAGTAAAGCTAACCTAACGTTCATACCCTATTATTTCGGAAAGTAAAAGTAAATTATTTTTTCAAACGACTTATAAAATAACGTCAGATTAACGGCTTAAGTATATTCCTGTT
This sequence comes from Bacteroidota bacterium, assembly GCA_013203755.1. Classification (GTDB taxonomy): domain Bacteria; phylum Bacteroidota; class Bacteroidia; order Bacteroidales; family Prolixibacteraceae; genus Draconibacterium. Next base: position 1,317 of record JABMPI010000456.1, on the reverse strand, counting down.
AAAAGGAATTCGATTATTGAACATGCATCTTTTTAATCGATGAAAAATCACCTGCTTCAAAACGCTAAAAATATTTCCGGTTTTAACTGGCCGGATTGAATGGTAATTTAATAATCACCTGTATTGTACTGCTGTGTGGTATCGGCAAATTGCATGTTGTTGTTGTGGATTACGGGTAATTATCTGTCCGGGTAGGGACGGATAATCGTGCGTGAATCCAGACACCGACATTGCACTGCCGCCGCAATACAATTTACAAGGTATTATGTGCTTCACATTATTAATAGGTTATTTGCTATAGTTTTCTTCTATTTTTTTGAGAAATACCAGTTGCAATTGAAAATTGCAAAAACTAATAATATAAATGTAAGAAGCCAGTTCGCAATAATTTATTTCCCCTTTAATGTTTCAATTAAAACAACTCCATTTGCTCCCCTGGAACCATAAACAGAAGAAGCTGCATCTTTCAAAATATCAATTCTTTTTATTTCAATTGGACTTAAGGACTTTAAATATTCATAATCCGCAATAGTACCGTCAACAACAATCAATGCAGCGCTACTACCCTGAAATGACCTTGAACCTCTTAAAATAATTTCACCGTTTCTTACCTGAGCCCCCATACCAATGATTATATCATATACATTATTATATTTTGCATAATCTGATTCTTTAACATCCAAACTGGATACCGGACCTGTTTTATCCTGATCGGATACATATCCATATCCAATAGCATAATCACGTTGCTTTTCACCAGGTTTTAACTTCATGTTAATGGCTACAATTTTTACATTTTCAGGAATTTTTACATTTTGGTTGTAAAACCCGTTTGCTTTTAATTTTAACTTATCCTTTTTATTACAAAACGCTGTAAAATTCCCAAGAGAATCTGTTAGCACCGTCTGTTTTGTACTTTGTATTTTTATTCCAACTCCAATTAAAGGAATACTATCAAGCGTGTGAACTACTCCATGAATAACACGATCCTGAGCTTGAATAATAAATGTTGAGAAAACAACCATAAGTAAGAGTCCTGATATTTTTTTCATGATTTTTATTTTTAGTTTAGTATTAAATATAAGCATTAAATAATAGTCACCCCTGTTTTTTTCAAATAATTTGAATTAAATGCTCCTGATGCGTTGCACAGAACGGCAGCCTGTCTAAAAACTAAAATTATCTGCCCGACATTTCAATATTTGTTTAAAAATACAAACTACTGCCTGAATAAATTACTCTTGTGAAAGACTTTTTAGACAGTCTGACGGTTTATGTAAGTGGAGTGCGGGATTAAAAGCTGGAAACTTTCAATTC
>JABMPI010000040.1 GCA_013203755.1 Bacteroidota bacterium | reverse complement strand
TTTCTGGTTTTTCAAACCCTGTTTCAGCGCAACGAAACAATAGTATTGAAGAAAATAAACCAAAAGTGGTAATTGGCATTGTCGTGGAAAATATGCGCCCTGACTACATCCAACGCTTTTGGAACAAATTTCAACCAAACGGATTTAAGAGATTGTATACTGAGGGTGCTGTTTGTTCCAATGTACATCTTACGCAACACATACAAAACTACGCCACCGGAACGGCAACACTTTTTACAGGTGTAAATCCTTCTGTTCATGGAATTGTTGACAAAACATGGTACGACCGACTGAAGGACAAAGAGATAGAATGTACGGAGAACGATTACTATTTTACGGTTGGTGCAGATACCAAAGCCGGAAATGCATCGCCAGTTGAATTATTATCGAATACGATTACCGATGTTTTAAAAATTTATTCGCAAGGGAAATCAAAAGTTTTTAGCGCTGGATTAAATCGTGAATCTGCTATATTTTCTGCTGGTCATGCTGCCGATGGTGCGTATTGGTTCGATATTGAATCTGGCAGAATGATATCCAGTTCATTCTATATAAGTACCTTCCCCGATTGGGTGCGTATTTTCAACAGCGAAAATTATGCTGAAGTATATAGTTACCGAAATTGGGTAACTTTATTACCTGAATCATCATACAACGAAAGCCTTCGCGATGATTATCTGTTAGAGAAAGGTTACTTTGGGGAATACAACACATTCCCGCATAACATTAGCAAATACTTAAAACGCACAAAAGATTTCAGGCCGTTTAAAACTACTCCTTCAGCCAATTTACTTGTGAAAGATTTTGTGCTTCAAATGTTAGATAACGAAGAAATTGGCACCGACGAAAATGTTGATTTTGTGACTGCTATTTTCTCTTCAATGGATTACGAAAATGGCTCTTTTGGCCCCGTTTCTCTAGAAATGGAAGACTCCTATTTATATCTCGACCTATATATTGGTGAATTAATTGATGCTGCCGAAAAGAAATTTGGGAAAGGGAATACGCTGTTCTTTTTAACCGCCAATACTTCGGCATCTTACCCAGTTGACTATTTAAAAGAAGAATTCCATCTTCCTGTTGATAATTTTAATATTGAAAGTGCCGTTGCTCTGTTAACTTCATTTTTGAATATAACTTATGGCGACAATAAATGGATTGAGCACTATTCTGATTTACAGGTTTATCTCGACCATGACTTAATTAATGAAAATAACATTGACCTTAATAAAATGCGCGATGTGGCATCCAATTTTATTAATCAGTTCGAAGGAGTACAAATTTCGCTTCCATCGTACCAGTTAGAACAGGGAAGTTCTGCAAATGGAGTACTTGGAAGACTTTACAAATCATATGCAAAAAGTCGGTCTGGAGATTTTCTATTCATTTTAAAAGAGGGATGGCAGCCTACCTACAAGTTCAAGAAAGTAAACTACACCGACCAGTCGCATATTCCTCTGGTTTTTTATAGCTCACAAATTCAGCCTCAAAAAATTAAGAGAAAATATGATGGAATCGATTTGGTTCCAACTTTAGCGGAGTTGCTTAATATCCCCACCCCAGATAAATGCCAGGGCAATATTATTGAAGAATTGATAACCGAGTAAAGTAAATTATTTAAATCAAATTTTACTTATCACTTGCCGGAATATTTCTTTCCTGAATTTGTAACAACTTTCAATTCAGAATTCTTTTTCACACGGCTTTTTGAATTTAATTCAAGCTCCAATTTCACAAATAAAATAGTATCATTCTTTAATACCATTTTTTTTGAAAACGTTTTAAATCCATCAGCAGAGATTTTAATGTCTAATTCTCCACTATTTAATTCTAATTTATAAAAGCCACTTTTATTGGTAATTGTACCAATATTCGCATTAGATTCAAAAATACTTACATCTTCAATCGATTTACCATTTTCACTATGCATAACATTTCCAAAAACCGTTATCAGCTGAGTTCTGCCCAATAGGGGTAAAAACATAAGAATTATTAATACATGGGAAGTTAAAAATGTTTTCATCTAAAATATTGTTTCTGTTTTCCGACTACTTATAAGAACAGGTTTATTTTCAAAAGGTTGCTCTCGGGTTTAATTATTTTTAATAAACATACACTACTTCGTACTTTTTACTACTGGACTATGCTGAATACCTGGCATATTACAGCACAATTTAATCGTTTTATATTAATCATCTGCTTATATTTAGTACAACTATTTAAAAATTCTTTATGGGGGAAGATAACGACCAATTATCCCAATCTTAACAGGCACTCTATTTAACAAAAACACCTGTCGTCAAATTTTTTATTTATATAATTACTCTTACAGATTCCATTCAATCTTATATCAAAGATCCCTCCGACCGACACAGGGGGAAAGAAAAATTTACTCTCAACTATACAGACAGTGCACTTTACAAAGATTTCTTAAAACAACCTCTGAGGGAAGTTTCCCAACACCTGCTTCATTCAAAATACACCAAAAGAGAACAATTCTAAAAAAACACCCTGTATTACTAAAAATCCGATATCTTTGGTATCTGATTTATGGAAAATAAATTGTTTCAAAAGCACATCAACTCCCCTATTGGATGGCTTAAAATTACTACATCTGATAATTCTCTGGTGGGTATTTATTTTATCGAACAACATGAAAAGGATTCAATAAAACAACCAGAAATACTTAAGGAAACCGAAATTCAATTAAAGGAATATTTTGAAGGAAAACGTAAGATATTCCAACTTCAACTAAACCCGTCTGGAACAGAATTTCAAAAAAAAGTTTGGAATTGGGAAAAAAATATCAGTTTTGGGGAAACCGTTTCCTACCTTGAAATAGCTATACAAACTGGTTCCGAGAAAAACACTCGCGCAGTTGGAATGGCAAATGGTAAAAATCCTATACCAATTGTAATTCCTTGTCATCGGGTAATAGGTTCAAATGGAAAACTAACTGGATATGCGGGTGGATTGGAAAAAAAACGTTGGTTATTACAACACGAAATTCTGTTCTCTGAAAAATCTAATCTGTTATTCTAACAATACTTTGTCCAACATCGAGTCCGTTGTCCCATAACGAGACACTGTCCCAATTTAGACAATCATCCAAAATACTGGATACCAACACTTATTGCTTTTTGGTCTTAGAATTGCTTTCAAATAGAAGACTAATGCAGATAAAAATTCGGGAAAATTTTTATAG
>JABMPI010000455.1 GCA_013203755.1 Bacteroidota bacterium | reverse complement strand
GTGAACAAAGTCCAGTGTTAAATTGTATTTTCCATCGGTAATACAATCGCCGGTTGTAACTACTAAGTCTCTTATTTTGCAAGCTTTCTCTGAACAATTGGGTGCTAAAAATTCGCTCACTTTGCAACAATCGGCATTGTCGTTGATACACACTTTAATAAAATCATAGTCATTTCCACTTGTTTCGAAGTTTTCAATTGTTAGCGGCAAATCTGCGAGTTTAAAATAACCCAGCGGTGCATTTTCTCTACCAAATACTTCAAAGAATTCGTTGCTGGCATTTTTGTGAACAAAGTCCAGTGTTAAATTGTATTTTCCATCGGTAATACAATCGCCGGTTGTAACTATTAAGTCTCTTATTTCGCAGGCTTTCTCTGAACAATCGGGTGGCAGAAATTCGTGTTCAGCACAACAATCGGAATTGTCGTTTATACAGATTTTTATAAAATCATATTCCTTGTCACTCATTTTAAAATTCTCAAAATTTAAGGGTAAATCTGCTAGACTGAAATATCCCAGGGGTGTGTTTTTCCTTCCAAAAACTTCAAAGAATTGGTTGCCTGCATTGGTGTATCTAAAATTGAGGGTAAAGTTATAGGTGCTGTCTGTAACACACTCAATATTGGTTATTTCAATTTCCTCAACTTCGCACAAAGGTTCTTCTAAAATCGTGCATCCGCTAATTATAAACACGAGCAAAATAATGAATAATGGCTTGTTCATGTCAGTGGTATTAAATAAAAATTGCGTCTATAGAAAGTCTGTTCTGCAATTTACAATAAAATTGAGAAATCAACAACCGGGGTATTTGATTCAAATATTATTGTTTTTTCTTAAAAAACATTACAAATTATGTTGATATTGAAAGTGTTTTAGCTACTGGAAATTTGTTTTTATCCAGTTGGCAAAAAGGGGTAACCACTGGTCGGTTCCATCCTTTTTTCGTCCTTGCCCAAAACCATGTCCGCCTTTTGGAAACAAGTGTATTTCTACCAAAACATTATTTTCACTAAGTTTTTGGGCATAAAGTGTTGACTCCTCAACATTACAAATATTATCGTCGTAGGCATGTACTAAAAAGGCAGGTGGTGTATCTTTGGAAACTAAATTGAGTAGGGTATTTCTTGCAATTTCCTCTTTTGTCATTTTGCGGAAATACAAACTCTCTTCCAACCATTTTTGATTGTCGGTACTAAGATTGGTAACTCCATAAATTAGTCCCGAAAAATTAGGGTTTTCATCCTGGTCTTCACTTTTCCAAAGGCTGGCGACTGTAGATAAATGGCTTCCGGCCGAAAATCCCATTACACCAACTTTATCTTTATCAATGCCATATTTCAGCGCGTTTTCGCGAAGTAATTTTAATGCTCGCCTGGCATCGCTTAGTGGAACCAGATGCGGCTGATCGGATGATTTCGGATTAGGCAATCTGTACTTTAAAACTGCAGCGGTAATTCCCTGTTCCGAAAGTGCTTCAGCAATATAATAACCTTCGTGATACATGGCAACCAAAGAATATCCGCCTCCGGGAATTACAACTACTGCCTTCCCCGAGTTATTTCCTTTTGCCTCGTAAATAGTTAAAGTAGGTTCTGTAATATCAAAAACACAGGTGGTTTGAAATGCCTCTTTTTCATATTCCTTTAAATTATTTTCTTTATAAAACGGAATATCTACTCCTTCCCATAGTTTATAAACTTCTTGCGCATGACTTTGAATGAAAACAAGTTGTAGCAAAAGGGAAACTAGTGTAATCCGTTTCATCGTTGGTTTAGTTTAAATGAAAACTTTAAAAGTAGTTTTGTAAAAAACGAATATAATTACGGTTCATAATGTTTTCAATGTCCTCAGTATTGTACCCTCTTTTTTGCAAAAGCGTCGGTACTTTCTGAATGTCAGCAATAGTATCTAAATCGTATGGACCTTGTTCAGTTCCGTAACCACCGTCTAAATCGCTACCCACTCCAACGTGTAATGAGTTACCTGCCAACTGACAAACATGGTCGATGTTATCCACCATAATTTCAAGCGTTACATTTTTCGATTGTGGTGTTGATTCACCGCGTATCCAGTTGGGAACCATCATCCAGGCATCCAGGGCAATTCCAATAACTGCTTTGCGGTTAATTAATTCAGTAATCATCTCGTCGCTAAACTGGCGGTTATGGTCAACAAATTTGCGGCAGTTGTTGTGGCTCGCCCAAATATGCCCGTTAAAACAATCCATGGCGTGCCAAAAAGCATCGTCATTCAGGTGCGTTACATCTAAAATCATGTTTAGCTTTTCCATGGTTTGGAGAAGTTCCACACCTCTGTTGTTGAGACGCCCAGAAGCATCTGTTCCGTTGGCATAAACACCGGAACCGTAATGTGCAGGTCCGATGGCACGCAAACCATAATTATAGGCTCGGTGCAAATGTTCCATTGAAACGATTGAATCGGCTCCTTCCAAACTAAGCAGGTAACAAATGGGTGTATTGTCATTTGGGTTTTCCCACAAAGCTAAACTTTCTGCTAAGGATTTTGCATCGGTAATCTGCTTCATTTCACCGGCTTCCTCCATAGTTCTGTACCATTGCAACTGACCTTGTGTGTGTGCCCACGCTTGCTCTTGCGAATACCATCCGGGAATTGGACTGTCGGGTTTTGCCACCCGCCCAATTTGTGTGGCAACTACTAATCCCACTTTCCCTTCGCGAAGGGCAGGAAACGAAACGGTGTTGCGTTCGCGGTCTGGTTTGTCAGTCATTCCTTTTTCGCTTTTGCGAATTTGTTCAACTGTCCAACGCTGGTCGCGGTTCCATTCCATGGCATTCATCGAAATATCTAAATGCGCATCGAAACAAAGAATTTTATTATCTGTATTACTCATAGTTTTTTATTAGAAGGTTCTTTTTCGTGCTACCACATTCCATGTTTCAGTTGCAAGATTGTCGTTTACAACATATACTTTTTCATGAAGTGCAACGGTCGGACAAATGTGCTTGGGAAGTGCGTACACCAAATCTTCCAATTCAAGGTTTTTAAAAGCACTAGTTTTTATCACCAAATGCTCTTCGCTTTGATTTTCTATGTTTTGAATGTCGATGTCTAAAAATTCAAGACGGGGTTGTGGCATTTCTGCGGCCATGGCTTTGTGTCCTAAATCGAAACAAATATTTCCGTTTGGTTTGCTAATTACCCGACCAACCAGAACAGCAGCATTTAAAAAATCGAGATCGGGAATGGAGCTTTTATAGCCAGCATCCCAAAGTAGCGGTGTACCCGGACAAAGTGTTCGCTCAGGATATTTTGCATGAATTGGAAAAGAAAAGGTTCCGCCGCAAGCCAATTCTCCTGCAATAATTCCAAGGTTTTGAAGTCTTGTAACTAATTCGCTAACATCAGAAAAGTCATTGTCGCAAGCCGTTTTTCGAGTTTCAAAATCAGAAACATGAATGTGTCCGTCGTAAATATGTAAGCCTTTTAGGTTGAGCCACTCGCTAATATTTATTTTTGTTGCTAATTCCAGGGCATCTTCCGGCAAAGCACCAGTTCGGTGCATTCCATTATCGATGTCTATAAAAACATCCAGACAAATGTTGTTTTGAACCGCTGCAATAGTTAATTGGGCACAGGCATCAAAAGCATCAACGGTAACTGAAAATTTTGTATTCGGGTACTCCCGAATTAAATCGATATATTTCTGAATGTCGGGTCCTAATAAAGGGTAGGATAACAATATATCTGTCCCCCCATTTTGGGCAGTCATTTCTAGTTCCGAGAGGGTGGCGGCTTTAAACTTGGTGATGTTTTGTTCTAACTGAAGTTTTACTACTTCACCCATTTTATGCGTTTTTACATGTGGGCGCAAACGCGATGCATCGCCTGCCAGTGTAACCATTCGGCGAATGTTCTCCTTAATTCGATCGGGGTAAACCAAAATTGCCGGTGTAAAAACCGACGATTCATTATTTATTTCATACCACATTTTTCTAGAATCTAGTTGTTAGTATTTAGTAAATAGTACAAAGTAAAAAGATTTATACATTCTAATCCATTTACTTTTTACTTACTACTTTTTACTTTGTACTTTCTTTATTCTTCGTGTAATTCAAAAATACATTCTACTTCCACTGCAATGTTTCCGGGAAGCGACATGCCAACAGCACTTCGGGCACCTTTCCCATTTTCTTCACCAAAAACATCAATCATAAACTGGCTAAAACCATTAATGGTTTGTGGGTGTTGTTCAAATTCGGGGTAGCAGTTCACCATTCCCAGCGTTTTAATTAGTCGCTTTATTTTTCCTAAATCGCCAATTTGTGCTTTTATTGTTGCAAGCATTGTTAATCCAACCTGGCAGGCAGCTAATTGTCCTTCCTCCAGAGTCAAATCTCTACCTACTTTTCCTTTAATGAGTTCGCTGTTGCTTTGAACAGGTCCCTGTCCCGAAACATACAAATGGTTTCCGGTTATAACAACTGGATAATAAATTCCTCCCAGCGGTGGTGCTGGAGGTAATTCCAAACCCAGTTCTTTAATTTTTGCTTCGATCGTATTCATAATTCAATTTTATATGATTGTATTTAATAACAGTATAACCAATAAACCAACGATTGAAATGGTTGTTTCCATCACTGTCCAGGTTGAGAGGGTCTCTTTTACAGTTAGGTTAAAATATTCTTTAAACATCCAAAATCCCCCGTCGTTAACGTGCGATAACATTAAACTTCCTGAACCAATTGCCAAAACCATTAATTCTGGCGAAACGCTTGGGTCGGAAACCAAAGGTAGTACAATTCCGGCTGCTGTCATTCCTGCAACTGTTGCAGAACCAACTGCTACGCGAATTATTGCTGCAATTAGCCAGGCAAGAATAAGTGGTGAAATTGTGGATTGTCCCAACAAGCCACCCAGATATTCGCTAATGCCACTTGCCACTAATATCTCTTTTAAACCTCCGGCACCGGCCAGAATTAGTAAAATCATAGCAATGCTCGAAATGGCATGGGTGAGTCCTTCCATCACTTCTGTCATTTTTTTTCCGTTTCGTAATGCGAGCGCATAAATGGCAAACAGTACCGATAATAACATGGCTAATACCGGATTTCCTATTCCTTTAATAAAAGAATAAATGGGTGAAAGTTCGTCTATAAACTGAGAGGCAATTGCCGAAAATCCTATTAATACTACCGGCATTAGCGCGGCTAAAATGCTTATGAATGTAGATGGTAACTTACTTTTATCGAGTAGTATTTGTCCTGTGAATTCGGTCAGTGGTGTTGCTTTTATTCTTTTGAATCGGGGAGAAAGAACTGGTCCGGCAACTATAATTGCAGGAATGGCAACCAAAATACCATACATCATTGTTTTTCCCATATCGGCGCCAAACATGTCGGCGATGGCAGTTGGTGCGGGGTGGGGTGGTAAGTAACCGTGAGTTACGGATAAGGAAGCAAGCATGGGAAGTCCAACAAATAGCAAGGGCAATCGGGTTGAAGCAGCAATGGTAAATACTATTGGAACCAGAATTACAAAACCTACAGAAAAAAACATGGGGATACCCACAATAAACCCTGTTATCATTAAAGCCCAGTGAATTTTTTTAAGTCCAAATGCGGCAATCAGCGTTTGTGTAATTCGTTGTGCTGCGCCACTGTCGGCAACAATTTTCCCGAGCATCGAGCCAAAGCCAAGAATTAATACTAAAAGGCTCAGCGTGTCACCCATTCCTTTTTTTAAGGCGTTGATAGCTACTTCCAAAGGCAAGCCCATCGTTAAACCCACAAATAGGCAAACTATGGTAAACGAGATAAATGCATTAAACTTTAATACAGTGATTAACAATAGCAGAAGAATTACTCCACTCAAAACAACAAATAAAGGCATCATAGTTGGTCGTTTTAAAAATGAGAAAGTGGATTGAGAAAAGTCTGGCTCTCAATTTCATCTTTCTATTAAACTACCAAAGATAACAAGCTATTTTTATTGAGGAAATTGTTTTGATCAATTCATATTCTTGGGGATTAATCTGTTTGAAACAAATAATAAGCAAATGATTAGCTGATTTTTTCATTCATATTTTGTCTTATCAGACAGATTTTACTTTTTTGCTGCAGCTCAAAAAAGTAAACACGAAGAAGGCATTTCTGAGCCCGCC
>JABMPI010000039.1 GCA_013203755.1 Bacteroidota bacterium | reverse complement strand
ATATTAGTATACTGAGAATAATTTTCAGGAACACCTTTTACGGTGGCCGCAATAATTTGGTCGCCGTACTTTAAAAGTGCTAATTCTTCTATTATTTCGGCGTAATGAATAACGCCCGGGAGGGTTTTAAGTTTGTCTGAATCAAAATCTTTTACATTAAACATTTTGCCCTCAACTGCGGTGATTTTTAAATCAGGGTCGAAGCTGCTGTAAAACTGTCCGAGAAGGTTGTTAAAGCCATTTAAAACCGAAATAACAATAATAATTGCCATGGTTCCAACCACAATTCCTGCAATAGAAATTCCCGATATTATATTAATAATATTCTGTTTCTTTTTAGAAACCAGGTACCTTTTTGCTATGAAAAATGGAAGATTCAATTGGTAATGTTTGATTTAAAACGAATAAATTGCCGAAATATTGGAATGAATATTAATGCAACAATTTATCTATTTTATCAATATAGTCGAGGCTGTCGTCAATGTAAAATTCTAAATTTGGAATTACACGCAAACTTTTACCCACTTTTCTTCCCAGATCGCCTCTTATTTGTTTGGTAATTAGTTTTAATTCCGAAAGTATTTGTTCTCCAAATTCCGACGGAAAAATGCTTAGATAAACCCTGGCAATTCCTAAGTCTTTGGTAACTCGCACCACTGAAACACTAATAATTTTACCAGTAAAATTTGTTTTATTCAGTTTTAATAAAATATCGGCCATTTCGCGATGAACGAGACGGGATATTTTATTTTGTCTTGTACTATATTGTTCCATACTATTTTTATTACGGTTCAAAATTAAGTAAAAACATGGAAAACAACGTGTTTTAATGAATTAGTAATTTTTATTGGTAATGTTGATTTTCTAATTAGTTGTTTCTGTAGAATTTTTGAAAGCATTTCGCAGGTCTTCGTCGGGTTTAATAATGTTGTAATTTTCCCAAAATCGTTCATCGTAATTATTAATCATTTCCACAAAAACATCGCGTTGTTTAAACGATTCTATTTTTGTAAAACGTTTTAATTCAGTTGGTTGAATGTCGGTTATCAGCAAGTCCGAAATGCTGTGAAATTCTGAATTTAGTTTGTCGCGCTTACTCCGAATTTTAAATTTTACCGAGGCTTGTGCAGTAGCCAAATGCCATTTTCCCTGAAATTGTTGATAATTAACATTATACTGAACATAGGAAGGTCGGGCTTTAATTCCACGTGGTTTCTTTTTTATCATTAAACTTTTTGCTTCTAAAAGGCTACTTTTAACTAATTGAAACCGTACGTGAACAATAGCAAATGTTTCACGATGAACATACATTTCTCCTCGAAACGCAGGGAATTTTAAAACAGAAGCAGGTTCAAATGCCAGCACATAAACCGGATGGTTATTGTACCAAATTACATTGCTAATGTGGTAATTATGAAGCTTCTCGAAATCTTTATCAATAAATCGTTCTAAGGTTTTAATTGCATCTAATTTTGTAATGGTAAAAGGTCCCCCTTGCAGTTTAAAATTAATCCATTGAAAGGGTTGAACATCAGGACTTTTTCTTCCTTTCAATAGTCTAACAACATCGCTTCGTAAAGTATTAAAATAAGGAGCTTTTAGAACCTCCAGAATGGCTTCCGAAATATTTATATATTTTTCATCTTGTTTAACTGTTTCGCGATAAAAGGCAGTCATTAGTTTAGTGCTGTTACTATAGTTTAGAGTGTAATTATTACGAATGTTTTTAAGCAATTTTTGAGGTGTTGTGGAGGTAACTTTTATCTCTTTTATTCTGATGGAAATGGGATTCATTGCAAATATGTCTTCGTCCAGAATGGTGTGTGCAGGGGTAATTATTTGAGAATATCCCATGCAAGAAATAACAATAGTATCTAAAATATTATTGGGATGAATTTTTAAAAGGAACTCGCCATCGTCGTTAGAGATAGTACCTATTGGAAAATTAAGAACCGAAATGGAGGCATATTTAATGGGATTTTCTTTTTTACTATCAATTAATTTTCCGGTTAAAAAGAAATATTTTATTGGAACCGAGTCGTTTTTAACGGTTTGTATATTTTTTGTGTGTATTTTTTCTGAAATTATAATTTGATTTTCGAGTTCTGAAAAATCAAAACCTCTATTTTCAAACAATTTGTTTAATACGGTATAAAGCGACTTATTATTAATATCGATGGATAGTTTTTTTTCTGCATCGATTAGAGAAGCATCGTAAGAAAAAAACACACTTGCCTGCCAACTCAATTGGTCTAGAATATAATTTAAAGGCTGATTTTGCTGGTTTATGGAAACCCGACGTTCGAGTACAGAACCATCCTGTTGCTGAGCCTTGGCTGGCAAGGATAACAACAGGATGGAAATTAGTATTACAAACAGAGTTTTGAGCATCAAAAAATCTTTTTCAGTTGAAAGGTAGTTTTAAACTCCTCTCCATTGCGCAAAACTTTAATTTTAATTTTTTTGTCTTCTTTACTTTGTAACAACAAGTTAATATCGTTTAACTCCATTGAATTATGATGGTTACTATTTAACGATAAAATCTGGTCGTTTTCTTTTAATCCAGCTAAATATGCTGGCGAGTCTTCGCGAATATTTGTAATGGTAAAAATTGGCATTCCCGGCATTGGATTTATAATTTCCATTCCACTCATGTTGTAATTAAAATCTTCTTTAATTTTATGTGTTGGACGCAAAGTTAAGCGGCTGTTACGGTAGTCGATAGTAACAAAAAACCGACGAAGAATTTCTGCACCAATGGTTCCGTTTCTGTCGTTGTTGGAAATTAATTGGTCGATTAGTTCTGAATTTGGAAACGCAACAATTGGTTTTGGTAAAAAAAGTGGGCCTACCCAAATGGCATCAATTCTTCCTTTTACTCCATATAAATCGCCGCTTAATCCTCTTCCAAGAAAAGTTTCAATACGGTTTTTGGGTAAATTTATTCGTTCATCAGAACTTTCCGATAACCAAAGTGCATCGCTGGCACCGGTGTCAACTAATAATTTGACAGGTACATCTTGCATGTCGTCGGTTACAATAGTAGTGCGAACAAATGGTTTATTTCCATCGAAATGCAAAGGCAAAACTATGTCTTTTTTATGATCGCGGTATTTGTAATACTCTGGTTTATTAAGGGTTAGTTTTTCATTTAGGTAATCAATTTCAACAACATAATCTTTAAAAAGGTTGAAGCCAATTAACCCATGTACTGGAATACCAAGCATATGAGATATCTGAAAATCTTCATCGATTATCATTTGTACTTCTTGGTTTCTGGCGGTTAAACCTTCAATTTGCATGATATTATTTCCCGAGCGATAAGCCGTTAATTCTACTCCCTCACCCAATCCTTTAATTTTAACGGGCATCATGTAATTCAAACTCAACTTATCAATAAACGGAAGTTCTGTAATTATTGGAGTTCGTACACCAGTATCGAGAATAAAATTTAAAGTATCCGATTCATTTATTGTAACTGGAATAATAATCAGGTTACTTGCCGATTTAAAGTTAATCGTAATTTCTTTTTTTCTTTGATTGTCAAATAAAAAACCACGGTTGTTTGTGTTAAATTGTCGTGTATTTTGCTCGAAATCAATACTCTTTTCTAAGGGTACAAAATCGCGTACTACTAAAATATTGTCTTCAATTTCAAAAAGAAGATAGAAGTCTTTCATTAGTTTATCGAGAACGAATTTTACGGGTTTATTTGAAATATTCAGACTTATTTTTTTGTCGCTTATCATATTAGAATTGTATGAATAATCGATGTCTAAGTATTTGCAAATTTTTTCAATTATGTCAGAAAGTGGCTCATCTTCTGCATAAATACTAATGTTTTGGTCCAGTGCCTGTGTTTTGGTTTCTTGTGCAAAATTTATTTTAGGAATCAAGATAAAGGCAACTGCAATAAAAACAATAGCTATCCAAAGTTTATTAATTGTTGTTTTCATGATTTTAAGGCTTTACTTATTATTTGTACGACTCGCGAGGGTAAAGTGTTCGTTTTCTCCGTTTAGCTCCAAATTAAATGTGAGTCGCACTACATTTAAAACAAAGTCGATGGGTTTTTTGTCGAAGTGGGCGGTTAAAATCAGATCATTCAATTCAGTTTCATTTAGTTGAATTTCAATGTGATAAACTTTTTCTAAACATCGAATAACTTCACCTAAAGGAGTTTCATTGAAAATGATGTCGTTTGTTTTCCAGGCCAGGAAATTAAGGTCGGTATTAACCGATTTTTCAAGAAGATTACTTTCGTTAAATAGCGTTCCTTTTTCTCCGGGAGTTAGAAATACTTCATTGTTTTCGGCAAGTAAATCATCAGTTTTCTGAATTACCTGAACCTTGCCTGTTTTTACAACCACCTCAACGGTTTCCGTTTCGGGGTATGCACACACGTTAAAAGAGGTACCTAAAACTTTTACCTGCGTGTTTCCCGCATTAATAATAAATGGTTTTTTCGGGTTTGGTTTTACATCAAAAAATGCTTCCCCAATAATGGTAACTTCCCTAACATTGCCGGCAAATTGTTTTGGGAACTCCAATTTCGAGTTGCTGTTTAATGTAACCACAGAACCATCTGGTAAAACATATTCTTTTAAAACCTGTTTTTCAACCGAAATAATTTCGCTGTAAAACGCCGGTGTCTGATTTCTGAAACCAATGTAATATCCAACCGAACCCAGTAAAATTGCGACCACAATTATTGCAGCATATTTATAAAATTGTGCAATTGTCTCCTTTCTTCCTTTTTTGCGCTGAACAACTGTTAATTGCGCTGGGTTAATTTTTGAATGTACATTGCTCCAGGCAGCATTTGAATTAAAGCTTTTTGCTTTGTAATAAACATCAACTTTTTTAAGCATTTGCTGGCATTCCATCAACTCCTCCCGGTTTTTTTCCGATTCATTTAACCAGGATTCCACTTCCAATCTTTCACCAGAGCTCACCTCGTTATTAAGGTAATTGGCCAATAACTCCCGGTTAAAATTTTCTATGTTCTTCTTTTCTTCCATGTTGTTTAAATGACAGTGTACATTCTATTTACCCCTAATTTATTTTTTATAAAAGCACAAAAAAAGTGTATAAAAGGTATTGTAATTTTTTAGTTTTTCTCGTAAGGTTCTAATTGCCAGACTCATTTGTGTCTCAACAGTTTTTATTGAAATATTAAGTTTTTTGGCAATTTCGCGGTATTTTAAACCTTCTTCGCGGCTTAATCGAAATATCTCCCGACGTTTTTCAGGCAAAGATTGAATGCTGGTTTCTATTTTTTCTGCTAAATCAATTTCAATAAAACCGTCTTCTTTTGGTTGATTATTTTTAGCATCGGAAAGAATAGACTGAGCATGGCGAAGTTTTGTTTTATTATGCTGAATAAGATTAAGACAGTGATTTTTAATTGAACGAAATAGATAATTTTTTACTGAAGTTTCTATTGAAAGCTGATGCCTTTTTTCCCACAATTTCACAAAAAAGTCTTGCACAATTTCTTCTGCCGAAATATCGTCATGGAGAATGCGGGAAGCAAACAGACACAAATGCCCGTAATAGTTGTGAAAAAGTTCTTCAAATGCCTTTTCATCGTCGTTGCGAATAGCCTCGAACAATATTTTTTCTTCCAGAGAATTCATTGCGGTGTAATTAAATCAACAAAAACGAAGGTAGAAAAAAGTAATTCTCTTTAAAAGGTTTTTCACTTAAAAATGTAAATTAAAAACAAATAAAAGCGATGTTAATTGTTTATCTTCAAGT
>JABMPI010000454.1 GCA_013203755.1 Bacteroidota bacterium | reverse complement strand
TGCAAAGATTGTGCAATTCTATTTTCCCTAACAGCATTGGCAATGCTTAATTTTCATTTTTTTATATGCGTAAAGTAATACTGTGCAGTAGGATGTTATCCGTTTGAATTTAAAAACTAACGGATGTTATTCTTTTTACATAAATGTTTTTGTTTTTTACCTAACTCCTTTTGTTTCCATCAATTTCTTCGAAATACACCTTGTACATTTTATTGTTTGCCAATGTAATATCTGCTCCTAAAGATGAAGATGCAGGAGTTACGTCCATAATATTAATATTCTTAATTGGAGATAACTCTTCCTGAGTCCATTCCGAATCATCCATTTTATGGAGCATTACTGTAATCATTAATTCCATTGCCGGATTCTTTGCCATTCTCTTTTTATAGGCATATATAACCGTGCTTTCATCTGCTTCAGCATTTCGGTTATTATGAACTATACTATCCAATTTATCCCAACCGTTATACATAATTAGGGCTAATTGTCGGCCTTGAATTGATGCGGTAATTATCTTTTTATTTCCTTCCTCAAATTGATATATTTTTGCCTTTTCTCCATTTAAATGGGGTAAACCAAAATGGCCAAGAGTTAATTCATGCTCAAAAGCCATGCGAGAACGATCCACCCGAATAACACCGCCGGGAATTATTATATCAGCAAGGTCTATTATATACCCCACCCCATTATTGGGTGGTTTTCTCATAATCGCCTGCCTGTAAATTATGTCATTTTGTACACCGTTGTACACCATATTTTGCGATGTAGAATATGCCGCGTTTTTATCTGTACTATTGCTAAGAGAAATGCCAGTGAGATAAAAATTAATATCATCTCCGCGTAAATCCCGTGGATCCAGACTTCGGAAACTATATTCCATTGAGGTTCCTCCAGCAGGATTATGATCTTCCCATGGAAAGTGAGTATTATATACAAGTTTTGAATAGTTTGGATCATCGTAATATACTTTGCCCGGAATTATTTCTGAAGTACCGGTTTTACCGTGATTAGCAAGAACCAATCCTGGATTATCCAGCACTACTTTTTTTGAATCAGCACCCAATTCATCCCAAAATCCTTCGTTTTCTTTAGCAGTCCAAAAAGGAGAATCATCGGGTAATGCAAGACATATAAATGGTAAAAACATCAAAAAAGGACTGGCTGAACAACTGTAATTTTGAACCATATATTCCTTTTGTCCGTAAAATCCCAAACTTGGAATATCGTTGTCATAGAATTCTTCACGTGTAACAAATTGCAATAAAGACCCTGAACAAAGTCTTCTTGCAAATCCAGGATCCAACAGCGTTTTATCCTTCAACATTAAAGCAACCGGGAACGCACCAGAAACCCAGGTTCTATAACAAATACTTCTCGACCACATGTTAATATATCCATCCTTACCAAAAAATCCGGTAAGCGACTCCATTAATTTTTGAGCCGATTTTTCAATAATTCCTGCGATTTCAGGGTAATATTCATCTCCAAAGGTCCGATTCCAAATGGTTGTATAAACAATAAAAAGGCTAATTGAATAATAATTGTATGTCTGTTCTAGATACCACCCGTTGCCGGAATGATACGATGCCACCCACAACAAATGATTTTTCAATAAATCGTCATCAATTTCGTAACCAAACTTTTTAAGAAAAGAAAGCGTGATAATATTAAAAATTCTCCAGTTGTTCTGAGTTGTTCTATGATGCGCCCATTTTGAAATAGTTACAACCATTTCGTCCTTTTTCTTTTCAGAAAAGTTGGTCCAAATGGTTTCGGGCATTAATAATAAGGTTTTAAACAAGCCCCCAAATTCGCAGGTAAACTGGTAAGTTGAATCGGGTAAATCTTCGGGTAAAGGCAATGAATTTGAGTGCCCCGGAGTAAGTGCATTATATAAATGCAAACAATAATAATCTCTAAGATTAATGCCTTTTATTTCTGTTTCAGGGTCGATATGAATTAATGGGCCTGCCAGGGTGAATGTTCTTTCCAAAGCCTCAAACTCCGCAGATCGATAACGCCAATCCGGGGCGTTTGGTTCTGGATAAGTTTTGCCCGGGATAATTGGGAATGTAATTGGATCGTCAATAGAATTAACATGAGTAAATGCCCTTTCCAGCAAATATTTTGCCATCTCAATGTAATGCTGTTTTGTCATTCCTGTTTGAGGACTTTTTCCAAAGTCAGGGTTTATTATTTCAAATACTTTTTTCATATCCTTTTTGTTTAACCTTAAATTACAACTATCTCATTTTTGCTTTTCCACCGAAAATCTATATTCTTCTCAGGCCATTAACTTCAATTTTTGCAACTTTACGACAGTGCATACCAAAACGTTTTCAGTGCAAATTATTGATCTTCGGTAAAAAACCATCTTTCTTATAATGACAAATGAGCCGCTCACTTGTACATTTTTGAACCCTACAAATATCACAATTGAAAGGCTAAAATGTTTTGCCGCATTTTAACCAGTGCTTGTACTATTTTTGCAAGTTTTATTTTGAAATGGGATTTAGGTTATAAAATGGGATTAAAGTTGTTTTAAGCCTGCAACAGCAAAATAGGCATCTTTAGGTTTGTGATCTCTGTCGAATAATAGCGGGTAATTTGTTCGACCACGCACCGGAAAATTATTTTTCCACGATCTATCGTCGCTGGTTCCCCAGAAAGTTACGCGGTCTATCTTATCGCGATGCTTCAAAAATAGTTTGAAAATTTCTTCGTAGCGTTTAGTCAACTTGTCATTTATATCTTTGGGCAAACCATCTACATAAGGATTTAGTTTCTGCTTATATTCAACCTTTGTAGCTATTTCTGCAGTTCTGCCACTTGCCGATGGAAGTACATCAATATCAAGTTCAGTAAAATGCACGCGCATTCCTGTGGAAGCAAAATCTTCGATACTCTTTTCAATAACTTTTACATTTGGCGCATCTAAATGATAATGTCCTTGCATTCCAATTCCATGAATTGGGACACCTTGTTTTTATATTTATTTACTAAATCAACCACAAAATCACGACGCTTCGAATTATCCATCCCGTAATCGTTATAGATTAAATGAGCATCCGGATCAGCCTCGTGTGCCAGATGAAAAGCGCGTTTCATAAATTCTGGTCCAACAATTTCGAGCCATTTGCTTTTTCTGAAACCATCCTCTGGGGTAATCGATTCATTAACCACATCCCACGAATTAATTTTCCCTTTGTATCGATCCACAAGTGTAGAAATATGGTTTTCCATTCGTTTCAACAAAGCATCCTTCGAAATTTGTTTTCCACCTTCATCAACAAATAAATTACGCGGACCCTGACTGTGCCAAACCAAAACATGCCCTTGAATAAACATGTTATTTTTTTTACCAAACTCAACAAACTTATCCGGCACATCAAAATTCCATTCATTTTCGGCGGGATGAACCGGTCCCCATTTTAAAGCATTTTCTGTGGTTATTGCGTTAAATTCGTTTGCAATCAGATCCAACATTTCCCTGTCGTTTTGCAGTAAAGTTCGGGTTCCAATTGCTGTTCCTACAAAAAAATCATTTTTAAAATAATCTTTTAAACCTCTGCTATCTGTTAACGCTGCAATTGCATTTGCCTTTAAACAAGCAATTGCCGAGGCAGTTAATATTGTATTTCGAATAAAATATCTTCGTTCCATCGTTATATTTTAGTCCCCAACATCCACAACTAAATTAGTTGATAAACATTAGATTTTATTAAATCAAAAAGAAAAACATGTTGAAAGTTTGACTGAAATTTATGGTTCATTATTTTATTTGGCAAATTAAAACTTTTCACTCCGCGTAATCTATCGGTGGTAATAAGAAGCCAATAATAATTTAAACGTTGTTTTTGGTACAACCTCAGTTTTTCATCCTTTTTATGAATCGATTGTCGAATATCATCAACAACATCATTGGAAATACCCAGATTATTCGAACGTTCCCACACCGATGTTTCCAAACCCGGATGGTAAACTATTAAAACCTGCTCCAATTCCTCCGGCAAATCAGCTTTTGCCAATGATTCTTTAAAAAAATTATCACGTTTTCTATTCCGCACAACATTTCTAATGGCATTAACAATTTGTATAGCAAGCATTATTTTCCGCTCATCGGCTATTGTTTTCTCTTCAGAAAAAAGAAATTTTACAAATAATTTTAAGTTGGAACTTTGTTCGAATAACCCTTTTATACTTTGAATGAACTCCTCTCTGCGGTTAATGTTTTTTATAGCTTTAACATCAAGTTCTCGAGCGTTTGCCGGATTTAATCGGGTAAGTTCTATTCCCAAAACATGATGATTTTTAATATCTGTTGTAAAATCAGGTGACTCCGATGGCTTTACTTTTCCTTTGGGAAAATCGTCGAACGATTCTCTGAAATATTGCATGATAAGTATTTCAAGTTGTTTCTTATCCGGTTGCATAAAAATTCATTTTCATCGAAAGTAGGAAAAGAAAATTAAATATCCGTTTAAGATAAACCCAAAGTCAACCTAAACTCTCTTTTCAAATTCAAAATTACATTTATTATATTTGATGAATTTCGAAATAAATTCATGTCAACAAAAAAAAGAATCTTAAATATCCTTTTCTGGTCGGTTGTTTCAGCTGCGTTTATTGGGCCAGGGACAATAACAACGGCAGCCAAATCGGGTGCAGCTTTTGGAACCGAACTACTTTGGGCACTGCTATTTTCTACTTTTGCCTGTTTGATTTTACAGGAAGCCGCCGCACGTTTAACCATCTCAACCGGAAAAAACCTGGGACAGGCAATCTCAAGTCAATTTAATAACCGCAGATATAAAATTTTGATTCTCGCTCTGGTTTTAGGAGCTATTGTTTTGGGTGCCGCTGCCTACGAAATGGGGAATATATTAGGTGCCGTTGCTGGAATTCGATTAATCTTCAACATTCCTGCATATTTCCTCGTTCTATTTATCGGAATAGTTTCCTCCATTATTTTAAGTATACCTTCTTTAAAAATTATTTCT
>JABMPI010000453.1 GCA_013203755.1 Bacteroidota bacterium | reverse complement strand
GGGAAGAGGCGATGGAATTTTGCGAATGGCTTTCAGAAGAAACAGGGCAGAAATTCACTTTACCAACTGAAGCGCAATGGGAATGGGCGTGCCGTGCCGGAACCAATACCGATTTTTCTTATGGAGAGTTAGGAATCGATTTTACCAACTATGCTAATTTAGGCGATAAAAAACTGGAAGAATTTGCAGCTTGTACAGCTTTCAAAAATTACGAAAGCACACGTATTCTCCCCAATCCAAATAAATATGATGATTGGATTCCACACGATGAAACATACAACGATGCCGGATTTGTTTCTGAAAATGTAGGACGCTACCGTGCCAACGATTGGGATTTATACGACATGCACGGAAATGTGTGGGAATGGACATTGTCGAGTTACAAACCATACCCCTACAAAACCGACGATGGCAGAAACGACGTAAAAACAGATGAAGTTTCGCAACGTGTTGCCCGTGGTGGTTCGTGGTACGACAGACCTTTTAAAGCAAGTTCTTCGTATCGTTTGTCTTACCGCGATTATCAAAAGGTATTTAACGTTGGTTTTAGGGTAATAATGTTGGAAGAGGAAAAAATTGCGGATTTAAAATAACTTAAAGTTTTTACTTCTAAATCCATTTAAAGGACTAAAAAATAGAAAATACATCAATAAAAATTACTCACCCTGATTGCATCTGCGATACAATCGTCCCGCTCTAAGCGCAGAGAGGGAGAAAAGGGAGAATCCAATCTAAATAAAAAATGAAAAAATTAAAATTAAAAACCCTACTTATCCTTTTACTTGCCATTTCTTTTTCAATCTCAGCACAAAACAAACTATTAGTTGGTGGTAGTGGCTGGGGACAAGTAGCTATTTTAGATAAAACTTCGGGAGAGATTGAATGGTCGCACCAACTGGATAAAGGAACAGAATGCAACGATGCAGAGATGACCCGTGAAGGAAACATTCTTATAGGATACAAAAAAGGTGCAAAACTAATAACCAAAGATCAAAAGGTACTTTGGGATTTTAAAGCTGAGTTGGAACAAGAACTTTTTACCGCAACCCAGTTACCCAATGGAAATTATTTTTTAGCAGCTTGTGCGCATCCGGCGCGTTTTATAACCTTAAACAAAAAAGGTAAAAAAATTAGCGAACAAAATTTCGAACTGGAAATCAAAAATGTTCATGGTCAGTTCAGACAGGTATTGCCAACAAAAAATAAGACATTAATTATTCCGGTATTTGGTACAGGAGAAGTAATTGAAATCAACAAAAAGAGCAAGGTAATTAAACGCATTAAAGTTGGCGGCAATCCTTTTTCTGTAAAAATACTGCCCGATGGAAATTGGTTGGTAGCTTGTGGTGATGCACATAAATTTGTAATTGTGGATCCAAAAACGGAAAGCATTGTAAAAAGTGTTTTGGATTCTGACTTACCAGAGGTTTCGCTTTATTTTGTAGCCGAACCTCATCTTCTAAAAAACGGAAATTACTTATTTGCCAATTGGAACGGCCACGTAAAAGACAAAACCCAACCCAAGATTATTGAAATCGACTATAAAAACAATGTAGTTTGGACTTTGCCGTATAACGAACAAATCAAAAATATTTCTACAATATATCCATTCAGCGAATAAAAATATATATTAGATGTGATTTCTTATTGATTATACATGACCAAAAAGACGATACTACTTGGCTTTTTTATTTTTTTGAAATTAGCACTTCAGTATTTTGCGATAGATGCCGGTTACGAATTGCATCGCGATGAATATTTACATCTTGACCTGGGAAAACATTTAGCTTGGGGTTATTCATCGGTTCCTCCTGTAACCGCCTGGATATCATGGCTCATCCTTTATCTGGGAAATTCTGTTTTTTTGATAAAATTCTTTCCTGCATTATTTGGCGTTTTAACACTGGTGGTTGTTTGGAAAACAATTGAAGAACTAAATGGAAATTTATTTGCCTTGGTTTTAGGTTCGGTTTGCGTACTTTCTTCTATTTTACTACGAATAAATACTTTGTACCAACCCAACTCTTTAGAATATCTTTTATGGACAGTATTGTTTTTTACACTTATTAAATATATAAACTCAGAAAACAATAAATGGCTATGGCTGGCATCGCTTACCTTTGCTTTAGGTTTTTTAAACAAGTATAACATCACTTTTTTATTGCTGGGTTTGTTGCCGGCATTATTGATTTCAAAACATCGTAAAATATTTCTCAACAAACATTTGTACTTCTCTTTACTTGTTGCATTGTTACTTGTTTCTCCCAATTTAATTTGGCAGTATAATAATGATTTCCCTGTTTTTCACCATTTAAAAACACTTGCTCAAACACAGTTGGTTAATGTAAACCGTGTTGATTTTTTGAAAGAACAACTCCTTTTTTTTATCGGAGGATTGTTTGTTCTTATTCTTGCATTTATCTCATTTTTTAGATATGCTCCATTCAGAAAATATCAAATCTTCTTTTGGTCGTACATTTTTACTATCGCAATCTTTACATATTTCAAAGCAAAAGGATATTATGCGATTGGTTTGTACCCCATTTTACTCGCTTTTGGCGCGGTATATTTAGAAAAATTACTCAAAGAGGGTTGGCTCAGATATGTTCAGCCCATTGCAGTTTTAATTCCAATTGTGATTATTTTACCGCTGTTCCAGATTATTGTACCAGTATTATCACCCCATAAAATCATTGAAAAAACAGAATTGTTTAAACGAATTGGAATGCTGCGGTGGGAAGACGGACAAGACCATGCTTTACCACAAGATTATGCTGACATGTTAGGCTGGAGCGAATTAGCAAACCTTGTAGATATTGCTTTTAACCGAATTAACGATAAAGAACATACACTAATACATTGCGACAATTATGGACAGGCGGGGGCAATAAATTTCTATTCTATTCAAAATTATACTCAAGCGGTTTCGATGAATGCAGACTATATTAACTGGTACCCTTTGGATAAAATGGAAATTAAAAATGTGATTCTGGTAAAAGAGAATACAGATATGGATAGTAATATGGAGGAGGAAATGATTCTTTTTGATAAAATTACACTGGTCGGAGAAATTAAAAACAAATACGCACGAGAAAGTGGGGCTAAAGTTTATTTGCTGGAAGGAGCAAAACAATCGATTAATAAAATTTTACTACAAGAAATTACGGAAAGAAAAACAATCGCTGACCAAAAACAGAATGAGAAATTGGAATAAATAGCATATTCATTACATTGAGGATTTATAAGAAACCAATACAATCTTACGTTACCGTTTTACTCAAACCAAATAACTTCCGTCTTCCAACTTACTTCCCTTTTTTTCCCAACAAAAAATAATTTGAATACATAATCCTTGCTTTTGTGGAATTATTCTCCCTATATTTGCATCGAAATTATGGTTACCCTGTTCGTTTTCATGAACAGAATTAATAGGGAATCCGGTGTAAAACCGGAGCTGTACCCGCAGCTGTAAGTTCCAATTGCCTTGTGCAATTTGTGTTGTTGAACTTTACGCCACTGTCTGTCAAGCGACGAATGGGAAGGCATCAACAACCGGAATGAGCCAGAAGACCTGCCACTATTTCATAAATAATAATTAAGCTTCGGGAAAAAAGCTTGAGAAATATTATTCATATTTTTCACTTGTTTATCCAAAGCTCCTTAAAATGTATAACATGAGGAGGTTTGTAGTATTTGGTCTTTTTATTTGGCTTTTTGGCTTTTGTGCATTGGCGCAAAAAACACATTCGTTATTGGATACAATTCAAATCGACGAAGTTGTTACCTATGGCGAACTTCGGAAATACCAGTCGGGTGCAAAAATCGAAAAAATATCTTCAGAGCAACTCAATTTGGTTCAGGAGGGGGGCATTGAAAATGTATTGAAACGGTTTACACCAATCTACATAAAATCAAATGCCGGAGGACTTTCCACCATTCGTTTCCGGGGTACTTCTCCCAACCACACATCAATAAATTTTGGCGGAATAAATGTGAACTCGTTAACACTTGGTCACTCTAATTTGTCAAATATCCCTTCGTTTTTGTTCGATGGAATAAGTCTGCAATATGGTAGCTCTTCTGCGGTAAATGGCTCGGGAGCAATTGGGGGAGCCCTTTATTTGGGGCTTAGCGATAGTTGGACGAATGGCTTAAAAGTGAGTGTCAAAACTACAATTGGCTCGTTTGGAGAATATTTGTTTGGAACAAAGATTTTTATTGGAAACGGGAAATGGGAGTCGGTAACGCGTTTGTATTCCTATCAGAATAAGAATGATTTTTCATTTAATAATTCTTACACCGGCGATGTGGAAAATCCCGGAGCAGTTTCTGATATTCAAAAGGGAGCTTCCATTAAAAACATGGGGGTTTTGCAGGAATTGAATTATAAATTCAGTATAAAACAATACTTTAAATCATCGTTTTGGATCGAAAACAGCTGGCATCAGGTTCAACCCAATATGCAATCTAATTACAAATATAACGGTACGCAGGAGATTGATAACGATAACATTCGGATTTGGACGGCATATACAAATAACGAAAGCAGGGTACATTTTAAAGGTGGAGCTGGGTATGTTCACGATAATCAGCTTTTCGATAATATTGAAAAGCAGATAATTGGTACCGACCGATTGATTGCTGAATTTCAGGCAACTACAGATTTTACGTCTGGGTTTGGATTGAAAACAGGAGCTAAATATAAATACATAAAGCCTAATGTTCATGCTTATTCCGATTCGGTTATTGATTTTGAGGAGCATCTTGATATTTTCTTTTCATCGTTTTACAAAGTGAATGAGAAATTAAAGTTTACACTAAACTTGCGTCAGATGTTTGTTACCAATTTCGATGCCCCGTTTACTCCGTCTTTGGGTGCTGAATATGTGGTTCGTACAAGCGACGAGTCGTTTATTAAATTCACTTCCGCGGTGGCGAAAAGTTTTCGGGTGCCAACCTTTAACGATCGTTATTGGGGAACTCAGGGTAATCCTAATCTAAAACCTGAATTGGGGAAAAATTTGGAGTTAGGGGCGAAGTTTAATTACGATGGAGGAAATTGCCGCACATCAATTGGTTTAAATGCCTTTTATATGGATGTTGACAATTGGATAGAATGGCGAAATTTTGGCGTTTGGAAAGCAGGAAATGTGTTGGAAGTTGTTAGCAAAGGGATTGAAGTGTTATCTAATACCTGTTTTCCAATTGGAACACTGGAAGGTGATTTTAGTTTGAATTATACTTTTAATCTGGTTGAACCCGTTGCAACAATTGAAGAAAATGGATTACTACACCGTCAAATGAACTATGTTCCGAAGCATGTTGCGAATTCGGTATTTAGTTTGAAATACGAAAAGTGGCGCTTTTTTATCGATGGTCAATTCACTGGTTCACGTTATACCGACGATTTTGGTCGGAAGCAGCCAGCTCATTTTATTGCCAATTGCGGAATGGGGTACAAATTGGCTCTTCAAAAGCATCAATTCGATTTTACTTTCACTTCAAACAATGTGCTAAATGCCGATTATCAGAATGAAAAATATTACGCTATGCCGGGAAGATATTTCCGGATGAGCGTTAAATACGATATAAAAATTAATAAATAATCTAAAAAAATCTATTATGAAAAAGTATTTTTTCTATTTCACTCTTCTTTTATTTTCGCTAGTATTGTTAAATAGTTGTGGCGAAGACGAATTGCCAGACCCGTTTCCAAGTGATTTGGTTGAAGGTTGTTACATTGTAAATTACGGTAGTTATAATGCTGGCGGTGCCAGTATTTCGAAATACAATTACAATACCGACGAAATCACAAATTTCTATTATCAAGCGCAAAATGGTGGTGCTGAAATTCTTTCTAATATCCAGTACGGTTTCGAATACAAAGACAGTATTTTCCTTTTGGGAAATTCTACCGACCAGATAATTACGGTTAATCCACTGTTTCATCAATCGGTAAATGGAGTTACTACAAACATCGAAAAACCCAGGTTTAGCGTGGCAAGTGGTGATTATTTATATATCTCGTGTTGGGGGAATAATCCGGATTGGGGGGAAATGGCAGATACTTACATTGCAAAATATAATATTCTAACCAATGCAGTTGAAAAAACAATTGCTTTGCCAGGTGGACCAGAAGGATTGGAAATTGCCAATGGAAAATTGTATGCGGCTTTAAATTACAACAATAAAATTGCGGTTATCAATTTAAATGATGAATCGATTTCATACATCACCACTCCGGCTGTAAGTTCTTATTTTGTAAAAGACAACAGTGATAATCTGTATTTTACAATGTTGAGTACTTATTCTAATTACTCAGAAGAAACCGGAATTGGATACATCAACACAACAAACGACCAATTGGAAGAAATTTACGAATTGGAAAATGTTAGTACCAGTTATGGTTCTATGATTCAAGCCAATTCAAATTTCTCGAAGATTTATATTGTAACCGCCGCTTACGATGCAAATTGGAATCTAACAGGAGCTGTTTCTGTTTTCGATGTTGCCAATAAAACTTTTAACGAAAATCAGTTTGTAAGCGATATTTCTGGTATTTCAGGATTGTCGGTTAATCCTAAAAATAACGATGTTTATGTTTTTGCTGCACAAAGTACAACCGGAGTTGGTTTAATGAAAATATATTCTGAATCGGGTGATTTTGTTAAAGACATTGAAATTGGAGCTTCGCCAAATGGAGCTTTCTTTTTAGACTAAAATAGTTTTTTAAAATCGGTAGATT
>JABMPI010000452.1 GCA_013203755.1 Bacteroidota bacterium | reverse complement strand
GTGAAAAATGGAGAAGAAATTAGAAAAGGAAAATTAATTTGTGAATGGGATCCGTTCAATGGTGTAATTATTACTGAATTCGATGGTAAGATTGAATTTGAAAATCTTATTGAGAATATAACTTTCCGTAAAGAATCGGATGAGCAAACCGGTTATAGCGAGAAAGTAATTATTGAAACCAGAGATAAAACGAAGAATGCTACTTTGAAAGTGATGGATGACTCGGGAAGTCTGATTCGTTCATACAACCTTCCGGTTGGAGGTCACATATCAGTTGATGATGGATCTGATGTAAAAGCAGGTACAGTATTAGTGAAGATTCCACGTGCTGCTGGTAAAGCAGGCGATATCACGGGTGGTCTTCCACGTGTTACTGAACTGTTTGAAGCTCGAAATCCTTCAAATCCTGCTGTTGTTTCAGAGGTTGATGGTGAGGTTTCTTTAGGTAAAATTAAACGTGGAAATCGCGAAATTATAGTTACCACTAAAATTGGAGATACCAAGAAGTACATGGTTCCTCTTTCTAAACAAATACTTGTTCAGGAAAGCGATTACATTAGAGCGGGTACTCCTCTTTCTGATGGTGCTACTACTCCTTCTGATATATTGGCCATTAAAGGACCAACTGCTGTACAAGAGTATATTTTGAACGAAGTTCAGGATGTGTATCGTATGCAGGGTGTAAAAATCAACGACAAACACTACGAAATCATTATTCGACAAATGATGCGTAAAGTGGAAATTGTTGATCCGGGCGATACTCGTTTCTTAGAGAAGCAAATAATTGATAAACATGAATTCGCTTCAGAAAACGATTGGATCTACGCCAAAAAAGTGGTTATTGAGCCAGGTGACGCGGAAGGGTTAAAAGCCGGACAGATTATTTCTGCAAGAAAGTTAAGGGATGAAAATTCTCAGTTAAGAAGAAAAGATAAAAAGTTAGTTGAAGCGAGGGAAGCAATTCCAGCAACTTCGAGCCAGGTTCTTCAAGGAATTACCAGAGCTGCATTGCAAACACGTAGTTGGTTGTCTGCAGCATCATTCCAGGAAACTACGAAAGTTCTTAACGAAGCGGCCATTAACGGTAAAACCGATTATCTTGACGGATTGAAAGAGAACGTAATTTGCGGTCACTTAATTCCTGCAGGAACAGGTTTAAAAGAGTACAAAAACCTTGTTGTTGGTTCTAAATCGGAATACGACCAATTGGTTGACAATAGGAGAAACGACTAAGAATTAAATCATGGAGGATAAAAAACACAAATCTCAACAATTAAATATTGAACTTAGCGAAGAAGTAGCTCAGGGAATTTATTCAAATCTTGCAGTTATTACGCATTCTAGTTCTGAGTTTGTGGTTGATTTTGTTCGGATTATGCCAGGAATTCCAAAGGCAAATGTAAAATCACGAATTATTTTGACTCCAGAACATGCAAAACGACTTTTAATGGCTTTGCAGGATAACGTAAAAAAATACGAATCCATTCATGGCTCAATTAAAAATGTTAAGCCAGGTTCTGATCCCATGATGCCGCCAATGAATTTTGGTGGGCCAACAGCGCAAGCGTAATAAGTTAATTATACGATTATATTTAAAGAGGAATCAATTTGGTTCCTCTTTTTTTGTGCCCAATTAAGCTCTGTTAGAAGAGTATTGGTACAAAAAAATTGAATATTTTTCAGTTCATAAAAATATATTTGTTAAAATTCGGTTCGAAATAGCTGGCTTAA
The DNA here is from genome assembly GCA_013203755.1 of Bacteroidota bacterium. GTDB lineage: Bacteria > Bacteroidota > Bacteroidia > Bacteroidales > Prolixibacteraceae > Draconibacterium. The sequence goes on along the minus strand of JABMPI010000452.1, from coordinate 298 downwards.
TAATCAGTAGAATATTTTACTTCGATGATGACAGAAATATTCATATATTTCGAATAGTACAAATTTTGGTTATATTCATTTCATCATTTCAAATTTATTTTAATATGAATAGTTGTTATTTAGCGGAATCCAATTTTTTGTAAAACGTAAAAAATTAGGCGCTCCATTTTTAGTGAATTGAGTAATTTCTTCAATTATTGGATGATTTTATCCGATTTTTACTTAAAACAAGTATAAATTAGCCTATTGATTTTTGGCAAAAAGAATTTTAGAAATTTTTGTTTGATTGTTTTAAAGC
>JABMPI010000451.1 GCA_013203755.1 Bacteroidota bacterium | reverse complement strand
TCGCTACCAACCCAGTGGATTGAAAGGGGAATTTCTTTTTCTTTTTTTAACTGGTTTACTATTGGCCCACGGTGAGTAAATTTTAAAGTTTTTATAATTTCCTCTCCTTCTTTGGTTTTTATAATTTCATTTTTTATATCCAGATTTTTCCATTCGCCATCCAACAAATATTTGGTTGAATTATTATTTAATTTCTCAGCATAAAAATCGAGATCATCTACCATTACATTCGTCATTCCCCAGGCAATTGAATCGTTGTGGCCTGCAATTACGAAGGGTTGCCCAGGAAGAACGAGCCCGGTAACATTTACTTTTCCTGCAACATTTTGGTGCATTTGATACCAAATACCAGGTGCAAATAGCCCGAGGTGCATGTCGTTGGCCAATAATGGTTTTCCGCTAATACTTTTTTTACCTGAAACCGCCCAATTGTTACTTCCCTGGAAAACTTCAACACCCAATTTCTCCAGCTCTTTATTTGCTGATAAAAGTATTTCATCAATGTTAATTTCAGGTAAAATAAAATTGGGATAAATGGCAGTTTTGTGTTTATCTAAATCAGGAATGAGTTCTAAAAGTTGTTCTTGGCTAAGCTCCTTTTTTAATTCATTCAAAAGGATTTCTGTACCCCATCCGGAACTTAAATCCCACGACATGTATCCGATTAAATTAAGTGAATGCACAGGTTGCCAGGGTTCGGGTTTGTAACCCAAAACTTTAAACTCTGGAGGAAGCGGGTAATTTTCAATGTAATAATTCATTCCTTTTGCAAAGGCTTCCACAGCAGTAATTATTTCGGGTTGTAAACTTTGTAATACTTTTTCAGATTTCTCCTGAATTCGAAGAGCACGCATTAATAAATCGGTGTTTATTTGGTCTTTGCCCAAAATTTCTGACAGGCGGCCTTGCGTAACACGACGAAGTAAATCCATTTGCCACAATCTATCTTGTGCCATTACAAAACCAACAGAACGATACAAATCCGTTTCATTTTTAGCATATATATGTGGAATACCATGAGCATCGCGAAGAATGGAAACTTCCTCTGTTAATCCGGTTAGTTCAAGGCTTTTATTGTAATCTGGAATTGCTGAATTTTTTAAATTATGAAGAAAAAATAATCCAATAATAGTAAGTAGAATGATTAAAATAAGTAGCCCGAGTAGAATTCGTTTAGCTATTTTCATTTCCTTTAATTTAGTAAGGTATTTAAATAATTAGTCTTAATTATAGGTTGAATATCAATTATTTATATATTTATTCCAAATAAACATCAAAATTAGCATGAAAAAAATATTCATCTTTTTATTTCTTGGGATTTATACTTTTAGCGGAATGGCACAGGAAGCCAATAAAATTGTAGGTATTTGGTGGAACGATGAAAAAACTACAAAAATTGAGGTTGAAAAAAAAGATGGGAAATATATTGGTACAATCGTATATATGATTCCTGAAAAATATGAAAATGGTGCGCCACCTAAAGACGATGAAAATCCGGATGAATCCTTGCGAAATCGGTCAATTGTAGGATTGCAAATTCTAAAAGGATTTGAATACGATGCTAAAAATAAAGAGTGGAAAGCCGGTTCTATTTACGATCCTAAATCTGGAAAAACTTACGATTGTTATGGCTGGCTAGAAAACGATGATTTATTGAATTTAAAAGGTTTTGTTGCCGGAATTCGTTGGATCGGGAAAAGTTCGGAGTGGTATAGAGCCACTTTATAAAAGCATTAAATTAACCCGAAACCTGAACGTCGAACCCTGAAGTTTTTACACGTTCAGCAATTGAATTTAAATCTTCGAGCGAAACTTTTTCCAGCGAATCCAGCGGAGTATCCCTTGCAATGGTATAAATCATAACCTGCGATGGATTTATTTTTTTAAGCAATTCTAACCAGGCAGAAATCTCCTTTTCGGTTGTATTATCGATTTTATTTTCCTTAAAACTTCCACGTATAAACATGGTTTGAATTATAATTTTTCCGTTAAAAGCTTCTAATTGTTTAATTACTTTCTCCAGATTAAAACTACCGTTTGGGCAATCGAGTAATCGAATTGTTTCTTCAAAAGCAGAGTCGAGTTTTTGAATGTTGTCTTTAATTTTTAGCAATGCATTAAAAACGGGCTTTTTGTGTAACATGGTAGCATTCGACAAAACTGCAATTCGCGCGTTTGGTGTTAGTTTGTTACGTAATTCAATGGTGTCGTCAATAATTCCTGCAAATTCTGGATGCAGTGTTGGTTCGCCATTTCCGGCAAAAGTAATAACATCGGGCAGCTGGTTTTCGGCTACCATGTTTTTTAATGTCGCTTCCAGCTTTTCCCGAACCTCTTCTCTTTTGGGAAGAATTGCTTTCTCTTCGTATTTTTTAGGAGTCCAGCCACATTCGCAATAAATACAATCGAATGAACACACTTTTACATTTGTGGGGAGTAAATTAATTCCTAAAGAAACACCAAGTCTGCGGCTTTTTACCGGACCAAAAATTATTTTATCGAATAAAAATGTTGCCATATTGAATTTTGAAGTGCAAAGATAATCCCTTGAATTTCGAAATTGGAACAATGATTGATGAATTTTACTGATTCAGCAGAAATTTTTTATGCCAACCTTTTAATTTTGCTATTTTCTGTCAACTTCATTGTTTTAAAATCGACACCCGAAATTAAATTAATGCCTGGTTTTTTGCCGGATTCGAGGCTTCCAAAATTTTGCTCAATTCCTAAAGCTTTTGCCCCATTTAAGGTTGCCCATTTTAGTAAATTTTTCAATTCAATATTTGGAAAATTTTGTTGAAGAGTAATTATTTCCAATAAAATGGAAAGTTGATGATTAGATGCCAGACTATCAGTTCCAATGCAAATATTTAGCTTTTCATTTTGAAAAAGTGAAACAGGTGGAAGTTGATTTTCGATGTAAAGATTAGAATTTGGACAAAGTATAAAAAAGGTATTTTCAAGTGAACGATTTTTTCTCAATTCATCCAAATCAGCTTTTTGTGTATAAGTATTGTGTACTAAAAGTAGCTGATTTTCTGATGGTAAATAGTTCAAAATTGAGTTTAAGGAACTTCTTCCCGTTGGTTTCCAATGCGAAATATCTATTCCTAAATTGTGTTGAAGATGATTGGCAATTGGCCCGGTTCCGTCTTTATAGAACTGTGCTTCTCCTTTACTTTCCTGATTGTGAATGGATAAAATATTTTTTTCAACTAAAGCATTCTCTTTTATTTTATTGAAAAGTGATTCGGAAACTGAATAGGGAGAATGTGGAACAATTGACGCACATAATTTATTTGCCTGAAATTCGGAGTATATAAATTGTGCATAATCAAAAGCTTTTTCAGCACGCGATGGATGAAATCCAAACGATTCAACAAAAGTATGGTAATATATTTTGCTTTTTTGCTTGGTGCCAATAGTGAGAACGGAATTTGAAATATCTCCAACTGCTGCTATTCCTGCAGCCCACATTTTTCGGTCGGCAGTGTGAATTATTTTTTCAATGTTATCGGGTTCTTTGTTGCGAAGCGTATTTATTTTTCCTAGAAATCCTCCTATTCCGGTTTTCTCTTCAATTTTACCTTTTAAGTGCGAAAGTTCGAGGTGGCAGTGCGTATTCACAAAACCGGGAATTAATATTCCACTGTAGAATTCTAATCCTGCTTCTTCTTTTAATTCGCCTTTGTTGTCTATAATTTCTACTACAGTTCCATCGGTCTCGCAAATGAGAATACCATTTTTTATAGGAGTCTGGTTGCAAGGGAAAATGTATGTAGCTGCAATTTTTCTCACCGTAGTTTATTCCTCAGGATCAAACTCTAGCAATTCTTTTTTTCTTCCTGAATAATCCTGTTCAATTTCGCTTAATTTGTTCATTACATCCTGATACATTTCTTCGAAATGTTTTGGAGTACTAGCGTAAAAAATGAATGATTTTTCGAAAACAGAATCGGGAATCTGGTATTTTTCTAATATGGAATAATAGAAATTTGCTGAAGAACTATTCCTTATTATTGAGTCGTACCTCATTTGATTAAATGTTGCTTCGGCAATATGGATATCAATCAGCATTTTAATCATATCCTTTTCATTTATCAGGTCTTCCGGTTTTTCAACGGGTAATTTATCGCACGAAATAAATGCGAAAAAAAGTAGTGAGAATATAACTAATAATTTTTTCATAATAATTGAGTGTGCCAAATTATAAATAGTTCAGTCACAAATCAAAAAAAAGGAGTTAAAAAAGTTTATATTAATAAATTGAGAGTAAAAATTAGCCAAATATATTTCTGAAAACTTCCTCGACTCTGCTGGCTTTTACAACCTCTATTTTTAGTTTTGAAGTATTAAAGCCTTTATTCAGTTTAGGAATATATATTTTTTCGAAGCCTAATTTTTCCGCTTCCGAAATTCGTTGTTCAATACGGCTTATTGCACGAATTTCTCCCGTTAATCCAACTTCACCTGCAAAACAGTTTTTGTGGTTAATAGCAATGTCGATATTTGACGAAAGGATGGAACTTATTACTGATAAATCGGTGGCAGGATCGCTAATTTTTATACCCCCGGCAATGTTTAGAAATACATCTTTTGCGGTAAGTTTAAATCCGGCCCGTTTTTCCAGAACTGCTAAAAGCATATTTAATCGGCGTAAGTCGAAACCGGTGGATGAACGCTGTGGAGTTCCGTATGCAGCAGAACTTACCAATGCCTGAATTTCAATTAAAAAAGGACGGGCTCCCTCAACTGTCGCAGCAATTGCAGTGCCACTAACATCTTCGTTAACTTTTGAAATCAACTGTTCAGAAGGGTTTGTAATCTCGCGTAATCCATCGCTTCGCATTTCAAAAATACCCAATTCATTGGTCGAGCCGAAACGGTTTTTATTCGATCGTAAAATACGGTACATATAATTTGTATCGCCTTCGAACTGCAGAACAGTATCTACCATGTGTTCCAATACTTTGGGTCCTGCTAAATTGCCTTCTTTTGTAATGTGCCCAATTAAAATTACTGCGACATCGTTTTTCTTTGCAAATTTTAGAATAGCAGAGGTACATTCACGCACTTGTGAAACTGATCCCGGAGAAGATTCGATTGTTTCTGTAGATACGGTTTGAATGGAGTCGATAATTAATATGTCTGGACGCAATTGATCGGTATGAGCTATTAAATTTTCTAATGAAGTTTCGCACAAAAAGAGACAGTTACTATTTTTGCTGTTTAGTCTTTCTGCACGTAATTTTATCTGTTGTAAACTCTCCTCTCCCGAAGTATATAAAATCTTTTTATCTGTTAGTCCCAATGCCAATTGAAGTGCCAACGTTGATTTCCCAATTCCCGGATCGCCACCAAGCAAAATAAGAGAGCCTGGAACTATTCCACCTCCAAGCACCCGATTGAATTCAGTTATTCCAACCGAAATGCGTTCGGTTTTAGCTGATTTTATGTTTTCAAGAGTTATTGGTTGGTTTTCAGAAACCTGAAGCGATAATTTACTGGAAGGTTGTTTTCTATTTACAATTTCTTCAACAAAAGTATTCCATTCATTACAAGCTGTACATTTTCCAAGCCATTTTGGAGATTGTGTTCCACAACTTTGACAGATGTAAATGGTTTTGGTTTGAGCCATTAATCCAGGGCTTTTATTCTGCTAATAATATCGCTTGTAGAAATTTCGGAAACTAATTTTAGAGTTTTTACAGTACCACCATTTTTAAGTACTATATCGTGACCTGCAATTTCGTGAATTGCATATTCTTCGCCTTTAGCAAGAACATTTGGGATAATTTTTCCTATAAGTTTAGCAGGTGTTTCATGTTTGAAGATAATTACTGCATCAACAAAAGAGAAGGCTGCTAAAATAATTGCCCGGGCTTCTTCGGAAAAAATAGGACGCTTTTCTCCTTTTATAAGCGTTACCGACGAGTCTGCATTTAATCCTACAATAAGTTTGGTTCCTAATGCGGCAGATTTTTGTAACGAATCTACATGGCCATGATGTATTATGTCAAAACACCCATTTGTAAAAACAATGGTTTCATTATTGTCTTGCCAGGATTTCAGAACAGGTTTAAAAGTTTTGAAGTGGGAGTATATTTTCGAATTAGTACTTTCTGCCATATTTTATACTTCTGTAATTGGGAACGGTTTATTGTGAAAACAGTTCCTGAAAAATTCTTTCCAAAATTAAGAGAATAAATAGAAATAGGTATTTTTAGAATGATTTATTTGAGTAAAGTTGAGATAAACCCTTAATATGCCAAAAATGCAAAAGACAAAATTAATTTGTTTGACCTAATCCTATTGCTCTTGTCTTTCAATTTCTATAATTTAATAATGGGTAATTATTCAGAAAATGTTTTTTCTGAAATGGTTAAACGATAGTATTTGTATCAATATCAGGAAAAACCAGGCTTGGTTTAAACGTTTTGGCTTCCTCGAAATCCATTAATGCATATGAAATAATAATTACCACATCGCCCACAGCTACTTTTCGAGCTGCCGGACCATTTAAGCAAACGGTTCCTGAGCCGCGTTCACCAGTTATTACATAGGTTTCTAAACGTTCACCATTATTAATATTTACCACCTGTACTTTTTCATTCTCGATTAGGTTGGCGGCATTCATTAAATCTTCGTCGATAGTAATACTACCAACATATTGAAGGTTAGCTTCTGTAACGGTAACCTTATGTATTTTCGATTTACAAACTTCAATTTGCATGACTTGCTATATCAGTTAAAAATAATATTGTCAATTAATCTTACTTTCCCACAAAATGCAGCAACGCAACCAATCATTGTTTTTTTATCGTTCCAATTATTTATTGGTTGAAGTTGCTCATCATCCACTATTTCAAAATACTCAACAGTCAGAAAAGGGTTTTTGTTGATTGTTTCAATCGCCCAATTCGTGATTTCTTCTACGGACTTTAGTCCTTTTTGTTCTTTTATTTTTGAAAGAGTATTATTTATAAACGCAGCATTTGCGCGCTGTTCTGCCGTTAATAATTCATTCCTCGAACTCATTGCCAGTCCATTATCCTCACGCACAATAGAACATGGAATAATCTCAACAGGGAGTTCCAGTTGTTTCACCATACTTTTAATTATGGCAAGTTGCTGAAAATCTTTTAACCCAAAATAAGCTTTATCGGGTTGAACCATATCTAACAATTTGCTAACTACCTGGGCTACTCCATTAAAATGACCCGGTCTGTGTTTTCCTTCCATCACTGTTTCCAATTCACCAAAATTAAATTTTCGGGTATCGGGTTCCGGGTACACTTCCCTTGCGTTGGGTGCAAATACAATATTGCAGCTTGTAGTTTCCAGTAATTTAAGATCGGTCTCTAAAGTTCGAGGATAACGCTCTAAGTCTTTCGGATTGTTAAACTGCGTAGGATTTACAAATATACTTACAACAACAGTTTTATTATCAGTCGCCGATTTTTCAACCAAAGACAAGTGCCCTTTGTGCAATGCACCCATTGTTGGAACAAATCCTATTGTTCCGAGCGATCTTAAATCGTTTAATTTATTTTGTAATTCCTCTAAAGTTTTAACCAGTATCATTACCGTTAAATTTTACAGCAGCAAAGTAAATAAAATAATTTCGCAATTCGGTGGAATTTAATGAAGTCAAGTGTAGCATTTAACCAAAGGATTTCACCTTTTCGCTATAAAAAGTACTTATAACCAAAGTTACCTTTTATTCACTTTGCTGGACGTAAAGGGCTTAAATTGAATATTAAGGATATTTTTATTACCTTTGCGGCCTGATATAAACTCTGTTTATTGGTCCATGGAAAAGAAAAAAATCCTTTATATTTCACAAGAAATTACTCCTTATTTACCTGAAAGTGAAATGTCGGGAATTGCCCGTTATTTGCCTCAAGGAGTTCAAGAGAGAGGAAGAGAAATTAGAACTTTTATGCCCCGTTACGGTTGCGTAAATGAAAGACGAAACCAGCTTCATGAGGTAATTCGCCTTTCGGGGATGAATTTAGTTATTAACGATACAGATCATCCATTGATTATAAAGGTTGCGTCTATTCAGGCCGCCAGGATGCAGGTGTATTTTATAGATAATGAAGATTATTTTCAGCGGAAATTTGTTTTGAATGATGACGCTGGAAAGGAGTTTGCTGATAACGACGAAAGAGCAGTATTTTTTGCTCGCGGAGTTTTGGAAACAGTAATAAAATTGAGATGGGCCCCAGATATTATTCATTGCCATGGATGGTTATCTTCTCTTGTGCCTCTTTATATTAAGAAGTATTATTATAATAATCCGCTTTTTAAGGAATCTAAGGTGGTTTATTCGGTTTACGACGATGATTTTAAAACCCCGTTAAATCCTGATTTTAGTGAGAAACTACTATTGGAGGGAATTACAAAAGAGGATGTAGATATAATAAAAGACCCAAATTATGTAAATGTAAGTAAATTGGGTATACATTATTCTGATGCAGTTATTAAAGGCACAGAAAATATTAATGCTGATGTTGAAAGCTACATCAAATCTTCAAATAAAGAATTTCTTGATTACCAACCAAAAGAAACCTATATCGATGCGTACAACGAGTTTTACGACAAGGTGTGTTAATCGGGTTTGTTAAAAGATCAAATTAAAGTCTAAAAAAATTAAAATTACAATTAATTCAGGAAGGTTATCATTGATTTTTCCTACGTTTGTGTAGTTTTTTAGGAAAACAATTTGGCGATTATAATTTATAAATCAGGAAATTAGTGAAAAGAAATACAAAATATAATTATCAGTTTTTGATTGGCGCAGTGCTTATAGTATTTGCAATTACCAGCTGCGATAAGGAGAATAATCTTGGTATTGAAGTATTACCCAAAGAGGATCTGATAACAGTTAAAAGTGTCGTTATAAAAGATGACATTTCGGCATTTACTTTTAATGAAGATTTAGTAAATACTGATGAGTCTTCAATCAGTTTGTTGGGAAGTTTCAATGATAACTTATTTGGAACTTCAACAATTGACTTTGCGGCTCAATTTAGATTACAGTTTTTCCCCAATTTTGGAGAAAACCCTGTGGCTGACTCGATTAAATTAATAATTAGATATAGAAAAGTTTATGGTGATACGATTACACCACAAACTTTTAGGGTTTATGAATTAGAATCAGCTCTTGATATTGATGCACAGTATAAACAAGATGTGGATTTAAAATCATTGGCTTCGAATCAATTACTTGGAGAGGTTAATTATACGCCTAATATTGTTACAGATAGTTTGCAAACTCAAATATATCAACAAATTATATCAATTCCTTTAGATATTTCATTGGCAGATAAATTAGTGAATGCTGATTCGATGCAATTGATTAATAACGATGTTTTTCTCGAATTCTTTAAAGGACTTTATATTGAAACTGAAAAACTAACTAATAGTGGTGGAGCAATCTTGTCGCTAGATGCAATTTCGACTGATAGTTATTTAGGAACTGGTTTGGTAATATATTATAACAACGACGAGAACAGAGCAGAGGATGTGCCTGACACCTTATTTATGCCTTTTTTAGTCACTGAAAATAGTGCACGGGTAAATGGAATTAGTCACGACTATTCGGGAACTCCGTTTGTTGATAATTTAAATTCTGAATTGGTGGAAGATTCGCTTATTTATTTACAAGCTACAGGAGGTTTAAGATCGAGAATTTTAATTGATAATTTAATTGGTTGGAAGGATTCAGTAACAATTAGCGGGAATGAATCTATACCTTATGCAATTAATAAAGCTGAATTAATTTTTCAGGTTGATACAATTGCCTCTGATATTCATAACTTCTTTCCACCCACACAGCTACTGTTTACAGTTGTTGACGTAGATGGTAATGAGTTTTTACCCATAGATTATGTGTTTAATCCGGATTATTACGGCGGCGCATTACGTCCAGATTATACCTACCATTTTAATATTACTCAGCATTTGCAGGAGATAATTAACGGGAATTCCGACAATTATGGTTTCTTTCTTACCCCGGCGAATAAAAATAACGAAGCAAACAGGGTAGTTATAAAAGGCAGTAAAAGTAAAACTGGAATTAAGTTAGTTGTCACTTATTCCAAGTTTAATATTTAGAAAATAATATTGCAATATAAAAATGGGCAACAATTAATTGTTGCCCATTTCTTTTTAGATCACTTCCGATTATCTATTTCGTTTTAATTCGAATGGTAGTTTTGTCTTTTTCTTCATCAGATTTATGTACTTCCACGCTTTCAATTTTATCCTGGTCTATTTCCTTAATTTTCTTGGCTTTTACCTTTTTGCCATCTAAAAAATAGACAGTATTTGTATCGCCCGGATAACTTAAAAAGATTGGCGCTCTTTGGTATTTTTCGGCCATCTCTCGATATTTTTCGGCCATTTCCAACTGCTTCTGTATTGTTAATTGGGCTTGTTTTTCAAATTGTACACGTTGTTTGTCTGACAATTCACGTTGTTTTGCAACTTGATCTCTTTGTACGGACGACAACTCTTCAAGTCTTTCACTGGAACCCTCTCCGGAATAAATCCGCGAGTTATACCAATTATTACTACTGTTTTCAATTTTATACAGATTTTCTAACCCCCTTAAATTTAGCGCCTGATTTAATTCTGAAATGGTTTTCAAATCAATGTCGCCTTGAAGTTCAATTAGATTGGTTGATACAGACGAATTAGTTATTAAAGCCAACGATTCAATTTTTTCGTTAGATTTTTTAAGGTAAACTTTTACGTCTTCACCCAAACGTTTTTCAGTTTTAAATAGTGTGTATTCATCGGTGTTGTAATGGTTTAAAAAAGTTTTATGAATTTCATTCGATGATACTTCGTTTTTAGTTTGAAAATCATTGCTGCTAACATCCCGTTCAACAAAAGCTCTTTTAAGACTACTTTGCGAAACAACCATTACTTTATCCAATTTTTTTAGTGCTTCAAAAACTGGCGATTCTTCATCAATATTCCTTTTTTTGAGATAAAGGTCAAACATATCACTGGTAATCATACTCGCACTAAAACCATCTTGTTCCGCAAACTTATCAGTAAGAGTTTTAAAAAAGGTTTTTGTTTGTTGTGCCTGGGTTGGAAGCGTTAAAACCACCACCACCAGCAATAAAATAAATCGTTTCATGATTTTATAATTTTAAATTGTTCTAAAGAATACTATCGAAAGCGACTTTCTAAAAGTCACTAATTACTGCCTGCAAGAAAACTTATCTTTTTCTTGCAAAGACTAATTAATTATTATTTCAACATCATCGTCAATCCAAAGTACAAACATCTCTTCTTGTATATCGGGTTGAATACTTTCTGAAATTTGAAACAATGCCTGTTCCATTACAAAAAAGTCATCTTCAATTTTTGTGTTTCTGAAATCGAGATATATACTTAATAAAATAACAATGACTGCAGCGGCTGAACTCAAGCTGTACAAACGCATTCTAATTGTTTTTCTCTTCTCTTTGGTTTCCAACTTTGCGAAAATATACTCTTCCAGGTTCAGAGGAAGGTTACTCTCATCTCCAAAATATCCAAAAATATCTTGTTGCGGAGTTGGATCATTGTCTTCCAAAAAAAGTACTTTTAATTCCTTTTCTTCTATTAACGAAGTTTCGCCGTTATAATATTTGTTGAGCAACTTTTCTTGTTTTGTCATAATCGTAGATTTTTTCCACTTCCTGTTTTACTTTCAGTCTTGCCCTCGAGAGAATAACCCGTAAATAAGTGACTTCATAACCGGTCATCTTTTTTATTTCCTCAAAAGAAAAACCGTCTATATCGCGCAACTGAATGATTGTTCGGTATTTGTTTGGCAGTTTTTCAATTACTTTATGAACGTGTTCGTACTTCTCTTTTGTTTCAGGAGGAATGCCACCATCTTCGAGGTTTAAAATTTTGTGCTCTTCCTTTTCGCCAATTCGCGAAGGACGTTTCTTTTTCAATAAATCGAAACTGTAGTTTTTAGCCGTTGTAATTATGTATCCCATTAGATTCGAACATTTCTTCAAATCACTTTTTTTATTCCAGAGTTTCACCATTAAATCCTGCAATGCATCACGGGTTTCCTCTTCATCTTTTAATATCCGAAACAGCATCGGATATAATTTTCTTGAAAAGGGTATTACTGTATTTTTAAACTCTTCGGTAGTCATCTGTTCTATTTGACGAATGGAATTCAAATTTGTAACAATTGCCTCAGTTTTTTTATTTTCCATTGGCTTGGTTAAGTAGAGGCAAAATGCATAAGATAAAAGTGCGAAAATGGCACTATAATAGTGTTACGAAAATTATTCCTGCACTCATTATTTTTCGCATTTTTGCATTCATTTTGCAGAATTTTCTATTTTTACTGCCTTTTAGAAAAAATGACAATAACTCAATTAATAACTTTTCTTCTAATTGGTATCGGATTAAGTTTCGATTCCTTCGCAGTTTCGGTGTCGTGTGGATTGATGAGGCGCAAGATTCAATTTAAACAGGCAGTAATTGTTGCAGCTAGCCTGGCGTTTTTTCAAGGTGTATTCCCGGCAGTGGGCTGGTTAATTGGGAGTACCGTTAAAAACCTGATTTCTTCGGTTGACCACTGGATTGCATTTGGCTTACTGGCGTTTATCGGTATAAAAATGATTGTTGAGGGCGTAAAAGAAAATGGTTCACTAACCAACTTTAATCCGTTTAAATTAAGTGTGTTAATTGGTTTGTCTGTGGCTACCAGTATCGATGCTCTGGTTGTAGGATTAAGTTTTGGGTTTTTAGATATGCCAATTTTATTCCCGGTATTAGTTATCGGGGTTGTTACTTTTATTGCTTCAATGCTGGGGATGTTATTTGGGAAATATATACCAGCCAAACGCAGTCACCAATCGTTAATTCTGGGAGGGGTAATTCTTATTTCAATAGGAATAAAAATATTAGTAGAGCACCTTTGGTTTTAGTTTTACAACTTTTCAATTTTAAGAGTAACATTATAATCCTCCAATTCAATTGTTTGCGTTGAAATAGGGTAGGGCGAAACTTCAATTATTTCAAAAGAAAAATTCCCAACGGTATCAATTAAGTTATCGAAAGTACTAAGAACTATAGAGCCAGGTTGGGGGCTTTTCACAACAATTGTTATGTCTGTTTTACCTGCCCAAACGCAAGTTACATCACTTGGGCAGCGAGAATCGTTAATTTGCGTAATAGAAAATTTTAGTGAATTATCAATCGATTGATTCATTTCTCCATGATGAAATTCTTCTACTATACCTATTTCGAAAGTTTCGGGTAAAGATTCCTTTTCGCATGAATAAAATAGAATCGCGGCAAAGAATGTAATTAAAATTAATTTTTTCATTTTACTAAATTTAATGTTTTAAGGTATCCTGTAAAACTCCCAACCTGAATAATTCCAGTTAATGAAAAGTTATCTCTGGGTAGTTTCAGGATACAAATCTATGAATAGACGACAAAAAATAAAAATAGGTTGCGTTTATAATTAAATTTACATCGAAAATGTTTTAGAAAATGAAGATTGGCAATATAGAATTAAAAGGAACACCGTTATTTTTGGCCCCCATGGAAGATGTTACTTATAAGTCTTTCAGAATGATATGCAAAAAATATGGGGCAGATGTAATGTGTACGGAATTTATTTCGTCGGAGGCCTTGATTCGTGACATTGAAAAAACCAAACAAAAAATGAGTTTGTTTGATTTCGATCGGCCGGTTGGTATTCAAATTTATGGGCATAATATTGAATCGATGGTAATGGCTGCAAAGGCAGCAGAAGAAGCGAGACCAAATTTTATCGATATTAATTTTGGTTGTCCAATGAAAAAAATTGTTCGGCATGGTGCGGGTTCGGCTATTTTAAAAGATTTGCCTAAAATGCAGGAAATGGCTGCAGAGATAGTAAAAGCCGTAAGTCTGCCGGTAACAGCAAAAACACGACTGGGTTGGACAGAATCGAGTAAGCCAATTATTGAAGTTGCAGAACGTATGCAAGATGTTGGTATCGCTGCATTAGCAATTCATGGCCGAACTAGAGAACAACTGTACACTGGTGAAGCTGACTGGACTTTAATGGGTGAGATTAAGAACAATTCGAAGATTACAATTCCAATAATTGGAAATGGTGACATTAACAGTGCGGAAAAGGCAAAACGATTTTTAGATGAAACCGGTGTTGATGCGCTGATGATTGGTCGTGGAGCAATTGGTCGTCCGTGGATATTTAAAGAAGTAAAACATTATCTTACCACAGGAGAATTACTTCCTTTCCCATCTGTTCCCGAAGTTGTTCAAATATTAAAGGATCAAATTCAATTAAATGTAGAATGGCTTGGTAACGGGCAATCGGCTACAGTAATGCTTCGACGTCATTTTGCTAAATATTTTCCGGGATTACCCAACTTTCGTGAATTAAAAATTAAACTTTTACGTGCTGAAACGAGTAATGAAGTTCACGAAATTCTGGATGAAATTGTAACAATATACGGCAGTTACCAACTTGATTATTCAAATGTAAGTTTACGGTAATGGAAGATAATTATTCAAAACACTATTCAGAAACATCGCTTTGGGAGAAGTTGAAATCGGTATCAAAATCGGCAGGTTCAAAAGTGGTTTATGCAGTTTTACTGCTTTTCTATGCCATGAAAGACAAAAATGTGAGTATAAAAACCAAGCTCACTATTGTGGCCGCATTGGGCTACTTTATTTTACCCACCGATGCGATTTTTGATTTGACACCTTTAATTGGTTTTTCTGACGACCTGGGAGTATTGCTTTTTGCTTTGTCACAAATTTCATCCAGTATTACTCCAGAAGTAAAAGAAAAAGCGCGCCTCAAATTAAACGATTGGTTTGGTGAAATAAATGAAAGTGAACTTCAGGAATTGGAAGATAAGTTGTCCTGAAAATTCTGAAAGCATTTATTTACAATAACTTCTTAGGTTTTTGTACCCCAAAATCATTTTAAAGTTTTCTTGCAAACTGGTTAATAAAACCGAAAAGCAATTTGGTTTGAGTGTATAATAAATAAAGGATATTTTCTATACTTTAGCATCTCAATTTTTTAATATGGTGGAACTGGATTTTTCAATGGTGCAATGGTTACTTTTTGCTGTTTGCGCCTTGTTTGTGGGGATGTCGAAAGTGGGAGTGCCAGGTATTTCTATGATTGTAGTACCCACTTTGGCAATTGTATTTGGAGGAAAAGCATCTACCGGAGTTTTATTGCCCATGTTAATGATGGCAGATTTATTTGGAGTGGCGTACTATCATCGGCATGCCGAGTGGAAGTACCTGTGGAAATTATTACCCTGGGCTTTTATTGGAGTGGGAATAGCACTCTGGGTGGGTGAAGTAGTTAACGACGAATGGTTCAAAAATATAATAGCAATTTTGGTTTTTGTTTGCATTGGATTAATGTTTTGGAAAGACCGCAAAAAAGATATGAATCTATTCCCGGACACATGGTGGTTTGCAGCTTCGATGGGAATTTTGGGTGGTTTTGCAACCATGATTGGAAATGTAGCCGGGCCTATTTTTGCCATTTATTTGTTGGCAATGCATTTGCCAAAAAATAAATTTATTGGAACGGGAGCGTGGTTTTTCTTAATCATTAATATCTCGAAATTTCCTCTGCATTTATTTATATGGAAAACCATTAGTTGGAATACCTTAACATTAGATTTATTAATGTTGCCTGCAATTGCATTGGGTGCAATTTTAGGTGTAAAACTGGTAAAAAAGATTTCAGATAAATTGTATCGTACAGCAGTTATTGTAATTACGGCCTTGTCGGCATTTTTATTATTGATTTAATATGGAACAGATAACAGATTTTTTTCAGGATAAAAGGGTTAAAACAGTTCTCGATGTTGGAACTGGAAGTGGTGATTTTTTAGTTACCCTGAAACAGGCATTTCCAGGTGCAAGTTTTACGGGTGTAGACCCGGATTCAGTCTCGCTTAAACAAGCCGAAGAATTGCACCCGGATATTATTTTCAGGGAAATGGTGGCTGAAAAATTGGAGTTTGCTGACAATTCTTTTGATGCGATAAGTATTTCAATGGCTTTGCATCATTTACCGAAAATTGAAAAATCGCTCTCCGAAATGCAGCGGGTTGTAAAATACGGTGGATGGATAATTGTGAGCGAATTATTTAGCGATAATCTGAATCC
>JABMPI010000450.1 GCA_013203755.1 Bacteroidota bacterium | reverse complement strand
TGCCCAAACAGAGGAAGGAAGCAATGTTACAGATGCAATTGCTGCTGATGTTTTAAAAAAGTCTCTTCGTTTCATAATTTATTGTTTTAGATTATTTTCTTTGTATGCTGGATCTTCAGGTGCCAAACCGCCTGCAGGAAATGCTGTTGGTAATTTCTTTGTGGGGGCAATAAATTTGGCAGGAGCATAATTGCCAGGGAAAAGATTTACCGTATCGCCCTGGGCTTTGCCTTCTTCTTCCAACTTTTCAATTAACTCTGCAATTTTGTTTGAATACTCAGGATTTTCTGCAAGGTTATTTGTTTCAAATGGGTCAGTTTTTAAATCGAAAAGCATTGTCTTATCAATTTTTGGGAAACGGATTAATTTCCACCGCTCATCGCGAACCGAGCGCTGAAAATCCATGTAAGCAAGCATTAGGTTCTCACGTGTTTTATGCTCTTTTTTATTCAAAATAGTATGAAAGCTTATTCCGTCTAAACCTTCGGGTACAGCTATTTTTGCCCAATTACAGAGGGTCGGAAAAATATCGTGAATATAAATAAATGCATCAGAATTACCTTTCTCAATTCCGGGACCTTTTACGAGAAACGGTACTTTCATTGTGCCTTCGTAAATATTTTGTTTCCCCATTAAACCGTGCTGCCCAACGGCTAATCCTTGGTCTGATGTAAACACCAGAATGGTATTTTCATCCAGTCCTTTTTCTTCCATTATATCGAGTAACCTTCCAAAGTCGAAATCCATGGCAGTAATTACCGAATAATAATCGAAAACATGTCTGCGAATTGCATCTTCGGTACGGGGCCATTTTTCGAGGCATTCATCACGAATGGTCATCGACCCAATATCCCAGGGATGTTGAGGTAAATAATTTTCGGGAAGAGGCATTTTTTCTTCATCGTACATGTCCCTGAATTGTTTTAACGACCAGCGCGGGTCGTGCGGTGCAGGAATTCCCAGATACATAAAAAACGGTTTTTCAGGATTACGTTCTGTTGTTAAAAATTGAATGGCATCGTCAATAATTCCCTGGGCCGGGCGACCAGTCCGTAATGCATTTACCTGGTGAATATCTTTAAAATGGTCGAATTGGGTCCGTACTACCGGGTTATTGGCTGAGCCACTTTTTTCCCTGAAATAAGTTTCGTAACCGGCTTCTCTCATACTTTTGGGAATGGTGGGCCAGTCGGGATTAGTATAATGTGCTTTCCTTGGTTTTTCGCCATTGGCTTTCATGCGCAAAACATCGGCATCGAAGCGGAAAAAATTTCTTCCACTCATTAACATGTTTCTCGATGGAATACAAACAGCACCAGAGTTTCCGCCAAAACAATAGGCATTACGAAACACAACTGCCCCCTCAACCATTCTGTCCATATTTGGCGTATGAATGTTTTTGTTGCCTAATGCCTGAATCGAATTCCATTGCTGGTCGTCGGTGAATATTAGCAGAATATTGGGTTTTTGTGATTCACCTTTTTGGGAATTCTTTGCCCAAATTGAACTAACAGAATAAAGAATTAAAATAATTACAATCAGTATCTTTTTCATTATTAGTTAATTATGTTGTAATATAAGATTTAGTATTCACGTCTACTCTTGAGTCATTTTTTTACAACTTCAGCCTCACTTACAGTTTTAAGGTCTACCTCAATTACGGGATAGTCACCTTTAAAATCGCACATAACAACCAAAGTGTTTTCACCCTTATTCACTTTTGGAATCTTTTTCACGACAAGCTCTTTTTTAACTTTCCAACCACCATCACACAAATAAACCTTTTTACCATTGCAATAGAGACGTTCATTCGGTATAAGAGACTCTTCAATAATCAATTCGGAATAATTATTGACTTCAATTTTGAGATTAGAAATGGTCCCGTTTGCTCCATCTTCACCGGCTTTAATAGTCATATAAAACTGCATTGCCTGATTGTCGTACGGATTACTGTATTTCCACTTTGATACAAGAGGTTCTCCTTCCTGAACATCCCTGAAACGGTGAAAATATCCGCTGTTTAATTTCAAACTATATAGTTTCCACTCCGAATCGTTTACCTTTTCAAGGTGAAACTCGTTTTTAGGGTTTTGTAATCTTTTTATTTGATCCTCAGTAAAAGCTTTTGCTTTCCGTGCCGCCTGCCACTCTTTTATGGAGGCAAAATGGGCATCTTTAAATCCGTTTGCCTCTACATTCTTCGCATCAACTCGCAATAAATATCCAGCATTAAAACCTGCACTCCTCGCCTGTATCCACTCCACATCTTCGGGGCGATATGATGAATTAAATGAGAACCACCCCAACATGCCAGGCATAAGATTTCTTTTAAAGTACCTTTGGTTTTCGAGCCTGTAATTAACCTGACTTTCCCGTAAATTATCATACCACGGTTCTCCCCAATTCATACGCATGTAAAAATGCCAGTAGTAATGAAAAGTGCTTGAGCCACAATTAATTGGGTACTTATTTAAATGCTTAGCGTAGGTTTCTATAAATTTTGCCGAACCATAAGCACCATGTCCCGTTGGTGACCCGCCACCAAATCCATCAAAATCCATCAAACCCATTCCCGTTTTATTACAAATTTCGGCTAATCTTAGTGCATACTTTTCCTGGAGTTCTAAATCAGGGTAAAATCCATTATATACGTTTCCAACCAGTTTTTCTGCTAAAACACCAGCATTATGCGTCGAGGCTTCAGTTTTATATGCGCCTCTGATGCAATCAAGAAGTCGCCATGGCTTTTCTGATGATAACTCCTCATAACGAATAATCTCTTTCCCAATTTTAACTGCATGATTCCTTCCCGGATTTCTAAAAAATATTGGGTCTTCTATATAAATCACCTCGTCATCAGCTGAGATATCTTTGCTCAATTTTGTAGCACCTGTTTTTGCCAGGTACTCACTCGGAACAGGCGAAACATAAGGATCGTGGGTGGTGGTAAACATGGTTAATGTGTGAACGCCCAGTAATACATCCTCCTTTGCAGCCATTTCAACCAATTCCTTAATACTTTCCTCTCCTTTTGGAAAGGCTTTGGTATTAATATCGAAATGACCCCAATTTTTAAAGAAATCGCCAATATGTATCATTTTAAACCCACATAGTTTAGCGTACTCTAATGCCTTCTTCGCATTCTCAATGTTTGCAACATTCATCCCCATCATCATATAAGCTTCTCCTCTACGGTCGTGGTTCTTAATCCATTTACCGTCTAACATTGGATGAGGAAGCCCTTCTCCTAATTCTATAGCACTAATATAATCGAGTGTTTTAGGTTCAGGTGCACCAAAAAAAGCTATACCTGTGCCAATAAAATCAACATCTATACCTTCAACAGATATCTCGTTACCCGGTTCTCCGGCTATTCTTGTCTTTCTTCTGTCTCTTGAATACAATCGCAATTCACTTCCATACTCTTTTTTAACTGCAGCAGTTCCGCGATACATACGAACATACTCCGGCATATCGCCCTGCTCGTTCACATTTATATATATGCTCTCGCCTATTTTGCTTTTAATAGAATCTGGTACTACCTGCCCGGGTAGAGGTTCAACAATGGAGTACACGCGTGAGTTATCTAACATATTTTCTGTTGGCAAGCCTTCTATTGTATTTACTTCAAGCCCCTGCATTCCTATTGCAAAACTTTCATCCCTAACAACACAGATATTCTCTCCTATGTACTTTTCAAGCGTTAAAGCATAAGGTCCCCATCCAACACAGCTTACACTGTTTCGGGGTTCTAATGAGAATAGCTCAAAACGCAAATATTTACTTATATTATCAAATCTTACACTGGCAACACTTCCATTGGGGTAGGTGAGTGTTATAAGCGATTTAACCTCATCATAGTCTATTGATAATGGTGTGATGATAATTGTATCATTCTCGTAGAGCGTTAACAGGGGTGATTTTATACCTTCGGGATGGTAATCGGTACCTGTAGCTATATCAACTAATCCTGTAATGTTGCCCTCAGAATCAATAGACACCTTTAGTGTATCAGTTTCAAATACCAATTTTTCATTGCTACAAGAAAAGGTCACGAAGACCAATAAAATCAAATAAATTCTTTTCATCATTT
This sequence comes from Bacteroidota bacterium, assembly GCA_013203755.1. Lineage (GTDB taxonomy): Bacteria > Bacteroidota > Bacteroidia > Bacteroidales > Prolixibacteraceae > Draconibacterium. Next base: position 11,531 of record JABMPI010000450.1, on the reverse strand, counting down.
TACTTCTTTTTGTTACATCAACTATAACACTTAATAATTTTACTAAAACTATTCAACCACCAACCAGGTATAACTATTTGCTTTTACAGAAACTTCTAACTCAACGCTATATTCTCTGTTTATTTTATACTTCATTGCTTTCCCTTCTTCCTGCCTTATATTGGCAGTTTCTGAAAGTCCTGTATAATAAAGTGGCAGGGTAATGTTTTCCGTTACATCAATATCTTTGGGGTTGAATAGCATTACAAAACCTTTCTCTTTTAAAGAAGAATTTACATGCATCATATAATCCAAATCAATTGAATTTGCACGTTTCAATTGTAATAGCGGACTTTCAAGAATATCTCTGTATTTTTTATACCAGTCAACATTCGCTTTTACCATCTGTTTGGTCTTTTCGGTATCGAACAAGCGAGGTCCACGGTAACAAGCCTGTACTCCAAAACCAAGATTACTTTTCATCATTAAATCGTAATGGTGTAAATGTTCGTTAAGTGGTTCTATGGTTGTGGCAGCGCCACCTCCATGGTACTCGGTAAGTGGTACAAACATCCAACCCATTGATGGTAATTTCAGATGGGTACCATCGAAAATATTCTGCCTAACATGAATTACCTGCTGTGCGCGTGGCAACGACCAATTTGTTTCGCGATACCCCATCCCACATTTGTTACTACCCGACAAGTACCAGTAATCGGGAACATTCAAATAAATCCCCTTTCCCCTGCACCATTTGTAAAAATCAGCTAATTTTTTCCATTGTTTGTATTGCGAGTCTTCCAAGTTATTATGCCCCGGATGAAGGGTAGAAGCACACATATCGCCGGGGTAAGAACCATCGTGTTCAAAAAAAGAGAATCCGGTCTCCTCGTAAAACTGGTATAGTTTATCGAAGTATTTATTTCCCCAATCGCTACACAAACAGGGAGAATTCCCAAACGTGGCAAATCCTCCGGGCTTGCCTGTCTTTGGGTTGATAACATCGTTTTCATCGTCGATACGGCGCGAAGCCAACAAAGAGTATCCTCCAAAATCAATACCTTTACTTTTTGCATAATTGCGGTATTTTTTCATTTCAGCAATGTAGTTCGGATCGTCTTTTTCAACATTAAAACCACTACCGAATGTCAGTATTACCATCTCGAAACCCACTTCTGCCGATTGGTCTATCGCTTTTTTTACCGATTCCCAATCAGAAAAACGGGCATGCATCATTAAAGGATTCTCGGTTGTCCAGGGGGCAATGGTTTTGTACATTTTTGCAAGCGATAATCCTTTACGTTGTCGTTCGTAATTATCGAAAGGCATTACATAGGTATTGAATGACTCGAAACTATCACCCGCTGCAATATCAATATTGGGACCTATTTCCGGAGAAACATGCAACAGACATGGCGTTTTCCGTGCATAATTCACCTGGGTATTAAATTCCTCATCAAACAACCATTTTACCGAATGGCTTGTAGAATTTAGTAGAGACATACCACCAAAAGCATAATCGGTTTCGACATGAATGTTTGGGTTTGGAATAAGTTTATCGTGAAAATCGACAAAGCTCGTAAATTCTACAGCAGCAAGTATTTCGCTTACAAACGAATTAACTTTAATAGATTGCAACGTGTTGTTGGCAACACTTATCCACTTTCGCATTACTGGAATTCCATCGTAAAGCTCGTAATTAACCGAAACCGTTACGTCCTGAAGATTATCGGCGTAGGTTTTAAGTTTTTCAACTTCGGTGTTATCGTATAAACCATAAACGTTGGCTTTAAGAATATGAAGCCGCACAAGATCGCCGGGTTCTTCGCCGTCATTCCCATCTCCGTTTTTATCTGTTTTACCAATTCTTACAGCAACAGGATTTCCCCACAATTTTTCTTTTTCACTTTTATAAAACAGTTTCCAATTTCCCGTTTGCTCTCTTCCTTCATAATAAATTGTATTCTCTTCCAAACGTATTCTGAGTAAATACGGATTATCAAAATCAAATTTATGTCCCCTCCCGATACGGCGAACTTCCTTTTCTCCATCGTAAATCCCTAAAATTGGCGTTGCACTGTAATTGTTTCCACCCGGTTTAAGATTGAACTTAACGGACCTGTCTTTAAAAACCAGCACAATACCGGGTCCATATTCACTACTCTTATCTGTTCCTGCAAAAAAAGTAGCTTCAACAATACCTACTTCCTCTTTTAACTCTTTTTCCATATAAACGGAGCTGTTGGCGGGAGTATAAATTTCTCCGGGTTTTCCTTCGTTACCCAAAGAACTTCGAGTATGTGATGGCGAAACATGAATTTTCCAATCTTTTACTTTATACGTAAAATCTTCTTTAATAACTAATTTTCTTCCGAGGCTACTCTCATTTGAGTTTTCCAAAATATAATCGGCCGTCATTGCAGGCAAACGGTAATCCATTTGCAGATGCACACCTTTTGGAGGCCACTCCGTATCGGGAGCATAATGACGAACTTTTCTCCACTCCATTACAGGTAAAGGAGAGCCAACTTTAATACTCATTAAGTGGAAACTATTAGGATTACTCTTTAAACTGTTCTTGTCTTCAGTTGAAAGAAATGCATAGTTTTTTTGTCCATTTAAACCTCCAATATTATAATTAATCCCATCCATTTGAATTATGGCTTCCGGTTTAACCCCTCGTAAGTATTCCTGATTTTTTTGAAGGTTCTTAAAACTAACAGTTGCAGCACTGGGGCTTATTTTTATAGCCCTCGACAATATCCCGTTCGATAAAACTATTTCGGAATTATCTGATGTTCGGAACAATTCCGATTGAACTGATACGTCCTTAACCAGCCAATCTTCACTCACACCTGTTTTATGTACGCCAGAAATTTCAGGTAGCTTTTCTACAAAATCTTGCACCTTTATTTGTGCATTTGTATTGCTTATAAGCAGTACAAACGCTAAAACATAAATAAGTTTCTTCATAATTTCGTATTTATTTAGTCGTAATTACGGTTTATTATTAAAATTAGATGCTCCATTTGCCCCTGTACCTATAGCTCTTCAGCCTATTTGCCGAATTGCTATTAAATGCTTCTTTTACCGGATCCCACTGTAACGATTTGCCCTTTTGTTCGGCTATATTAGCCATATTGCATATTGTAGACGTGCGGTGCCCAACTTCGGAATTACAAATTGGTTGTTTTCTGTTCCGCATACAATCTATCCAATCTTTATAATGGTTCTTCGACTCGTATACAAAACCATTTTTCTCTTCCAGCTTAACATCCTTTAGTTTGTCACAGGTTTTCATCCACCACCTTCCGGCGGCTACCCATCCCTCGCTTCCTTCAAACATAATTGACATGCCTCCCATCCCAAAATCCTCTTTCTTCATTACTACGCCATTGGCATACTTAAACGTGAGTGTTTCTGCTCCATCACCAGGAAGTAATACTTCAATTGGCCCCGACATATCCATATCTAATCCCCACTGGGCAATATCATACATATGTGCGCCAAGGTCTGCTATACCGCCACCTCCCCATTCTCTAAATCTTCTCCATGCCGGAAAATTACGGATCGAAACATCAGGTAATAATAGTTCGTTATAATCAAAATATTCTGATGGACCCATCCACATATTCCAATCCATATACTTAGGAGGCTCTACTGTTTTTTGGTTAAAGCTGACAGGGAATTTATCACTACTCATTTCTTTAACAGTATGTACATCACCTATGTAACCGTTTCGTACATAATTCACCGCATCTCTAAAAGCTTTATGAGAACGCTGTTGGCTTCCTACTTGCACAATCCGTTCGTATTTTGAGGCAGCATCAACAACGGCACGTCCTTCTGCTATTGTATGGGTTACAGGTTTCTCGCAATAAACATCTTTCCCTTCCTTTATTGCCATAACCGTGATAATAGCATGCCAATGATCAGGAGTAGCAATAACAACCCCATCTATGTCATCGCGCGTTATCAATTCTCTGAAATCCTTATAACTGTCACAAGTATTTTCTTGCGGTCCATTGTGGTTATTAACCATTAAAGTTGCCTTCTCAATCCGCTTGTCGTCGATATCTGAAACGGCTAATATTTTAAGCCCTTCAATTTTCTTGAATTCATTAAAGAGTTGATTAAAACGCATACCCAAGCCTACAAAACCAAGATTTATTGTATCGTTGGGACCCGGCACCCTCATCCCCTTTGTTGGTTTATTTTGAGGCTTACACGAAAACATTGTTATTCCTGCCAAACCAGCTGCTGTTAAAATAGTCGACTTTGTAATAAACTCTCTTCTTTCCATAAGTTTTAATTGTCCTAAATTTTTTATTTTTTTCTAACGCATCAATTATCTTTTCAGAATATTTTCAGAAAGAATTCCTGCAGTATTTCCATTTACAGGAGGATGCCAATTAATGCCTTTGTTGACCAATAGATTATTTTTGACACATTTATATAGATTTGTTATTTAATCGGTGCAGGATAAAAATATCCATTTTGACACCGAACGTTCATAATCAATGGTGGATTTTTTCCTTTTACTTTGGGTGTACATGAAACAGTGATATTAACATTTGTTCCATTTTGCGTAAAAGGAATTGTTCCTCGTATCATTTTTTCTTCTACCAACTGATGATTTTTATCGTAAATACATACTACCGGAACAATCTGTGGCATTGTTAAATATTCTCCAGGTTTCAAAATCATTGGAATCAGTATTTTATAACCATCAAAAGTTAATTCGATATTGTTTACAGCACAGGGAGCATCCTCCGGTAATCTAACTACAAACTGAAAATGTCTTGAATCGGTCTGATACCAGGATCCATCTGGATTGGTATATGAAGGATATTCTACATGCCATTCACTCCTTTGAACACCTGTAGTATGTAACATATCGTCTGACAAAATCACCTCGTAGTATGTTGCCGGATTGTGTGTCCATGTCCAATCGATACTACATGGCAATATGTCTGCCCCAGACTTGGAATGGACAGGTAGATCAGAAGAAGGTCTGATTTTTACCTTGTCGCTTTGCCAGTATTTAACAAATTTCAAATTCCATGAGCCATCTGATTCTCGTGACAACTTGTATTCCCTATCTGTCTGACGTAATTGTTTTTTCTGCTCTTCGGTAAATGCTTTTTCTTCTCTTGCCTGCGCCCATAAATGTAGTTTTTTGACAATCTTATCATAATTAGGATTCTTCTTGAATTTATCTAAATCCAGTTTAAAGTCCACTCCTGAATCCCATCCGGTTGCGAATGCCATTAACCATTCGATATCCTCTACACTTGCTAAATTTGGATAAAACTGTCCCAATTTTTTTGGCAGTAAGCTTGTGCTCAATTGTACTTGTCGTGATATTCGATAATCTAACATGGAACCACGAATACCCTTATCTTGATCCCCTTCACCCCAACTCATATGAGATTGATGGTGCCACGTGTATTGAGAGAAATTGGAACCTGTCCACAATATCTCTCTCTTATTCTCCTTACATTTCTTGTAAAAATAGTCCATAAACAGATTACCTGTATAGCATCGATAACCCGTTTCTAGACAACTTTCAAATCCATCAGTCACAAACATTTCCTGGTCTGTGTTTTTAAGAATTTCAAACAAGCGGTCTGAAAACTCATTACTCAAATCAATTGTGCCGGGATAGAAGTTCTGATACCCGGCGATGTACATAAATTTAACCGGAGCATTTTTTTGATGGTTCTGTTTTTCAGTAAAAAAACAGCCCCTTTTGCATTCTGATAAAACAATCTCTTCTCTCTCTTCTCTGTGTGCTTTAAATTCAATAATCTCATTATCGATCTTAATTGTTTTTGCTCCTGCTTTTATTGTTTCCAGAATATTCGGAGAACTCTTCAAAACAACTTCTTTGTCTCTTTTCTCTATTGTACGTTTAACAGTTGTTCCATATCGCCATGTTTGCAAACGCTCATCGGGAACCGGAGCCACATACGGTTCTCTGTCACTGAGCGGTTTTAAAAAGGTAGTTAGTGTATATAAGGTAGTCCCGATGCCTATTCCTTTAGCCTTTTTACTACTATTCTTTAATCCGGATTCACCTCCTGCAAAATTTTTTAAATCTATTTCGAAATGCCCCCAGTTTTTTGAGAATCCACCAGGTTTACATAAAATCCTCGCCCCTATTTCTTGGGCGAACTTAAGATAATCATCATAATTTTTTTCGTTGTAATAAGACCACAAACAGAATTTTTGTGCTTCTATAGAACGCTTATTCCATTCTCCATTAATTGTGGGATAAGGGAGGTTCTCTTCCAATACAATTTTCTCAACTGTATTTAATTCATTATCATAACCAATTTGAGATGCATACATGGCAACAGAAGAACCAACTACCGTTACCGGAATAGGCTTCGCTATGCGCAATTTATTCTCTTTCCCTGTATTGTCTCTAAATACACCTTTGGTATAATCGTATGAGCTTAACTGAAGCGATGCTCCTTCATCTGTATATTGTGCTATTGAGGCCAAATTTGTATGTCCATCGGTATTTGGTTCCAAGCCCATAATGCCAATTGCACAATCTTCACTACGAACGATGCCAAACCACTCACCAATAAAACCTTGCATGTTGGTATAATATGGACCCCATTTGATTTGTGAAATTTCAGATAATGGTTCTGCTTCTACTAGTTCCATCCGAAAATAATTTTCTGTAGGAACAACAGAAACTGTTAAGGTTACACCTTCAGGATAGGTCAGCAAAAGTTGATGATTCCCAATGTTTTTTGCAGCTAGAGGTTGAAGCATAATACTGTCTGCTCCATATTTACTGCACGTTATTAAATAGGAGGGTGTTTGTGCAATATAATCTCTATTGCTTGTTTTATCTTTCAATGAAGATATTTTTCCGGTATGATCTATTGATAAAGTTAAACGACCTGCTTGTTCATCAAAAATATTATTTGAGATACATGAAGACATTAAAAACAAACTGAAAAAAGATATTATAAAATATTTCATACGTAATAATTTAAGTTAAACATATGCCACCTTTTACTCTAAATTTATTTTATCACCATCATTAATGGTTTTCATTTCAAGCTTGACAATTGAGCCACCTTTATTTTCAAATTGACAATCAAAAATCAGGCTGTGATCACCTTTTGCAATTTGAAATTGACTCTTATCTATCGATATGGTTTTAACTTTTTTCCACTCGGGGGTAAATAGTGTAGCTTCCGAACCTCCTTCATATTTAAGATGATGTTGGGCAGGAATTGTAGTCTCTAATTTTATTTTTTTGAAATTATCGATATCGAAACTCAAATTACTAATAGCACTTTCTTTTGGAGCAGTAATAATGAATTGTAAAGCTTGTGATTTATAAGGGTTTTCAAACTGAAATTTAGAATGCACAGGCTCTCCGGGTTGACGTACTTTCTGTTGATGTTCAAACCGGTCAATTTTATATTGGTACAAAGTCCAGATGTTCTCAGAATCAGGTACAAGATGAAATTCATTTTTAATGTCTTCCATTAACTTCTTTTGCTCAGCAGAAAATGCTCCGGCATGGCGCAATTTTTCCCACGTGGCAATGGTTTCCAATAGCTGTTCGCCCAAACCATTTCTTTCAATAACTCTTTCTGAAGTAGTTAATGCAAAACCGGCATCGAAACCGGCAGCACGCGCCAGTAACCATTCCACATCTTCTAAACTGAGTTGTTCGGACATTCGAAACCAGCCCAACATACAAGGCATCAGGTTTCTGCGGTAGTAATCCTGATTCATTAAACGATATTGAGTTTGGCTTTCGCGGAAACCAGCGTACCAGGGTTCTCCCCAATTCATACGCGTGTACATGTGCCAAAAATAGTGTCCCGGGTTACTGGCATCCATAATAACTTCGCCTTTAAGTTCCGGCTTTAAATTGTCGTACCATTGTTTTGCAAAACGCAGTCGTCCATATTGCCCCATTCCGGTTGATAGATTTCCCTCCAAACCATCAAAAGATATTTGTCGAAGTCCGGTTTCGTTGTATAAGTTGGCAATATTATTTGCAACCTCATCCGAAAGTTCATTGTTTGTCAAAAATGTTTTATAACCATGATCCATCAGTTTAGAGATTGTCTCTCCTTTAGTATGAGTAGTGGCAGTTGTTCCAAAAGCTGCTCTTTCGCAGTTTAGCAAGGTCCATGGTTTACTTTCCGAAACACTTTCATAGCGAATAATCTCTTGACCCACAACCACGCCATGTAAACTATTGTTTTTCATTTGGTTGAAAAACTTTGGATCTTTAATTTCTATTGATTTTTGGTTTTCATCGATTGCTTTGCTTAATACACTGCTCCCCACTTTTGCAAGTCGCGGATCGGGTATTGGCGTAACATAAGGATCGCTGGTTGTAATAAAGTTGGATAAGGTATGAAGCCCTAATCGAACGCCTTCTTTCTCTGCACGAACTACGCATCGTTTCATACTCTCCCAGTTATCAGGGAAAGATCTTTCACGCAAATTGAAGTGCCCCCATGTACTAAAAGGTCCACCATGGTATAAATATTTTAATCCCGCCTTTTTTGTCAGTTCAATGGCACGGTCCAGATTTTTTTCCGAAAACGATTGAATAAGATAAGATGCAGTAGCTCCATTAGAGGTTTTTCCCCATTCCCCATCTATTTCGGGATGAGGCAGTCCTTCCGCAATTTCAATTTTACCGATGGTTTCCAAAGCTTTTGAATTTTCGCATCCAAAAATTGCAATTTTGGTCCCGATTAAACCACCATCTTCAAAAGCAGGAACTTCATAAAATTCATGATTCCAAATCGGGATTACCCGGTCTACACTTCGGTTGCGGCAATAAGCCTGAATAACACTACCAAAGTCGGTATGTTTTGCTGTTTGCCCGCGATACAGAACTTTTACAGAATCGCCAACATCAACTAAATTATTTGAGGCGAAAATATTGTAAGCAGGTTCTGTATCGTCTTCGTTTGTAGGATAACCACCTAATGTTTTTGGGTTTAAGGCTTGAATTCCAATAGCAAATTCATCATTTCGAACCACACCAACGGTTTCTCCTACAGTTTTATTTATGGTGGTTGCAAACGGCCCCCAAATAGCAAGGTCAGGCTGAGCATCCCCATCAATTTTAGTAAGTTCAAAAGTGATGTGTGTTTCTTTTTCTTCTACAGTAATTTCAGCTACTGAATTAATTTCACTAAACCTTAGTTTTAGTATTGACTCATCTTCGTTCCATTCTATATAGTCAGGAACAAAAATGTTTTCATTAGAACGAAGGGAGAAAAGATACGAGTTCTGGCTTTCAGGTACATATTCTACTTGTTTTGCAACGTCAAAAAAGCTAGTTATCTCCCCCTTGTTGTTAATCTTAATTTGAAAGTTTTCGCTAGTTAGTTTTATATGCTCCGAGGAACAGGATACAAGAGCAAGGTATATAATCAGATAGAAGTATTTCTTCATTGTTTCATTAGTTTATTGTTATTGAATTGTTTGATTTTTTGAACGTAATTTAAAATCACAATTTTATGGATTCGTTTTTATTGGTATAGATGCTGATTACTATTTTTATTTTAGATATTCTCGCCAGACGACCATCCGGCACGCGCAGGCTCCTTTATATAAGTATCAAGATCAGGTCGGTTTATTACCTTCATATTTTCAGCATCATATTCAAAACCTGTATTAAATCTTGTTGCCATAACGCCAAGCAATGCCATTTCTGTTAAGCTTGCTGAATAATCGAAATTAGAACCAGGCAGATAATCACCTTTAATTGCATCAAGCCATTCCTTTACAGGTGTTTCATCCCCTATTCTGGGAATAATTTGTTCAGGTGCGTTTTTCTTGAACTCTTTCCACTCCTCCTCAGGAAGGATCAGTCTTGGATTATTTGGTCGCATCCCAGTCATTAAAGTATTCTTTTCACCAATTATTACCACTCCTTCTCTTGGCCACACTTTAAGTCCAACTTCATTAGGATCCTTATCCGGCGTGGTACTTTCAGACCATGTTAATTTAACTGGTGCTTTATCTCCTCTTGCACCAAATTGATATTTAACAACCGCTTTTTCGGAAATGTAACTATGGTCAGGAATTGGGTTCTCAACAGAAGCTTCAACAGTATGCGGCATGCCCAGGTCAAGTGCCCAAAATGGTGCGTCCAGCGAATGACAAGCCCAGTCTCCTAACTGGCCATTTCCAAAATCGTAATGCAATCGCCAAAGCCCGGGGCAATAAGCAGAGCTATAGTCTCTATTGGCTGCAGGTCCCAACCATAAATCCCAATCTAAATGAGAAGGAACCGGCTGCTTTGGTGGAGGGTAAGTACTAGAAGCGGGGTTGAATCCTTTCATCCACCCATAAACCTCTTTAACCTGCCCTAAAACACCTGCATCATACCACTCCTTAATTTGCCTGATGCCATTAGTTGTATGGCCTTGATTACCCATTTGAGAAATTACTCCATAGTATTTTGCCGCTTTTTTCATCGTACGAACCTGCCAAATATTATGTGCCAAAGGTTTTTCAACAAAAACATGTTTCCCCAGTTCCATTGCTGCCATAGTAGCTGGAAAGTGTGTATGGTCTGGAGTTGCAATAATAACAGCATCAATATCTTTAGCCATTTCGTCAAACATCACCCTAAAATCCTTATACTTTTTCGCTTTACGTAGCTTTTTAAATCCTGCTGCGGCTTTTTTGGAATCAACATCACAAACAGCAACAATATCATCTAAAGGAATTTTACTCCAACTTGCACTTCCTCTACCACCAACACCAATAACTGCAAAGTTTAACCTTTTATTTGGTGAGCAGCCAATCATGTTAGGGATTATAATTGCCCCTGCAGTTGCTGCGGATGCAGATTTTAAGAATGACCGACGTGATGATTTTTTCATTTTATATAACTTGTGTGTAGTACTTAAATCGCTTTCATTTATTTTTAATTGTTATTCAAGGTATTCCTTTAGGTGCTGCTAGAAATAAGGAGCTTTAATTACCAAAGGCTTTTTCCCCACTTTAATATATTGCTTGTACCTTCGTGTGTACTCTTTCATATAGGCTTCTTTTACTAATTCAAAACTTAAATGTTGCCCTTTTACTCTTTTTTCATCTTCTAATAAAAATCCTTTTCCCGGAGGGATTACAAGCAAATCGGATCCCGTATTCATTTTTGTTACCGGCGAAACATTTTTATTGGCATTTTTTCCTCCCACCCATTTTACTCCAGGTTCTTCTCTATACGAAATCAGAATTTCCTGAAAATTATTGGCTTGCATTTTATTGTCTGACCAGACAATATCTATCTTTTTTACCTTGGATGGGAAATACAGGATATTATCTTTTATTTCATAATTACCGGTATCTGTCGAAACTTTTTTAATCGTTTTAAAATATGGAACCGCTATGGCAATTTGATTTACCTGACACGAAAAGGAAGGATTGATTTCTATTGTAGCACCAATTTTATTGATAAACATGGATGCATTAATTTTCCCAAACTCGCATGTTGCATTAATTATTTTTATCTCTTTTCCCGGTTTTACCCATTC
>JABMPI010000004.1 GCA_013203755.1 Bacteroidota bacterium | reverse complement strand
GTTCGGACTTTCAAAAGCTACAATTCCAAACTTTGATAAAGCAGAATTGAATGTACAAACTAGACGTGATGAAATATTGGAAGAACTTGAAATGTCAAGAGCTGAGAATCTAATATTATTAGGAGATTTACCGATTTATTGGTTTTTACGGTTTCATGACAAACGATTTTCCAGATTGGCTCAATTTGGGGACTCAGATACAACTTATGGCAGACATCATGAGATTAAAATTAATAGCAAGGTTTATAATGTAATCCCTCTTTGTCATCCAAGACAATCAGGCCGACTAGGAAATTCAAGTGCTAAATGGGGAAAATTACATGATTTTTGGATAAAAGAAAAACATCAAAACGCTAACAGAATGTAAATGTAATGCGGGTTTCAGTGGGTAAATCAACCGCAGTTCTCCGTTGCAACACCGCCAATTCGTCTTTGACGATTGGCTTAAAAAAAGAAAATATGAATAAACGAATTGGCTCCGTGCGGTTTTGAAAGTTAATCACTTTTAATCCCGCACTCCACTTACATAAAACGTTGGCAGCAATTGTAAAAAGCGATAGTGCAATGCTAAAGACAATCATGAAAATAGCGAAGGAAAAAGAGAAAAATAGATATGGATCAATTCTATTGGGAACTTCGTCCACACATGGTTCAAAAATGTAAATTTGAAAACTGGTATTTTTAATATTCTTACTAAAAATTTCATGAAGAAACAGGGAAATTGCTCAAATAACATTTCACGCCGGGAATTTATTAAGGTCACCGGGGTAATCTCAGTGGCAATGTTATGTGCCCCGACCATGGCTGGTTGTGTTTCAATGAAAGAACAGGCTCAATTTGAAAATGATACGGTGCCTGTTTTGAAAAAATGTGATGTAGTAATTGTTGGTGGCGGTTTTGCCGGAGTATCAGCAGCTTTAAATTTCTCTAAATTCGGAAAAAAGGTTGTTCTTGTAGAGCGTAGAATCTATTTAGGCAGAGAAGTCACATCAGAATATCGTCCATGGTTTGATAACAGTAGATCCAACATGGATCTACCCGAATTTATGCAGGCATGCATTGAACCAGAAATTGATCAGCCTGATAATACGAAAAAGTTGCTAAGATTTGATCATGTCAAAAGAACCTTGGAAGATGAATTATTCGAACACGGAGTTGAAATTGTATATGCAAGTAATGTTACACAGGTGATTGCCGATGACGATAAACTACATGGAATTGTTATTGGTAACAAATCAGGAAGACAGGCAATCCTGTCAAAACTGGTCATGGATTGCTCGGAGACAGCCTCAGTAGTTCACCTTACCAGGCAAAATTTCAGTAAAAAGGTTGGTACTAGCAAATTTATAAGGACATTGGAATATACCAATATTGAACTCCTTTTATCAAAAACCATTGAAGTTCCTTCTGGGTTAAAAATGAAGGACAATAAAGTATGGATTCAACAAGGATATCTTGGGAAAGGACATTATTTCATTGATTGCCCGATGGTATTCAACGACCCGGAATTTGATGCAAGATCGCTTACAAATCGTGAAGTAGAAGCTTGGGAAAGGTCAAATGAGGTGGCTAAATATTTATACCAGCATGTTCCTGAGTTTAAAAGTGCCTATTTGGCAAATTCTTCCTACCAGTTAAATGGGCTTTATACATCTCAGATGCTCGATGCAAATTATGAAAATGACAGGCAATACCTGAAGCAAACTATATCAATTCAAAATGAAGACATTGAGTTCAAATCATTTGCGACCCCTTATGCAAATTTGTTTTGTATAAGCGAAGCAGCATTGTTAAATAAAAAACAGACTAACTTTATTAAAACCCCTGTTGGAGCCAGCGAAATTGCTTCCTCCTTGTCAATGGAAATAATAAAAAACTGGTCTATGCTGTCTTCTGAAAAGGAGGTGAAAATATTAAACGAAGATGATATGAAGGCATCTTCCGCGGCGATTAAAACAAAAGAAAAATACAGCCCACAAAAGGGAAAACCATATGGAAGGATTCGGATCAATAACGAAAATATTCCAGTACTGGATGAGGTTGATGTGTTGGTTGCTGGAGGAGGTACCAGCGGGGCTCCAGCTACTTATACGGCTGCCAGAGAAGGCAAAAAAACCTTGGTTGTAGATATGAATCCCGGATTTGGCGGAACAGGGACCTATGGAGGTGTTCAGAGTTATTGGGGACCAGGTGATTATACTGGTTTTACTGCATCACATATTAAGAAGACAACAGAAATAAATAGTGCGTTCTCTAAATTATTTCCTGACAATGGATACGGACGTTGGAGTGTAGAAGCAAAAATGGCGATGTGGCTCCGGGAAATACGAAATTCAGGAGCTCAAATCCTTTGGAATTCGTTTGTTGTTGGAACTATAATGAAGGGAAACAAAGTTATTGGAGTTGTGGTTTCAACACCTCAGGGTGTTATGGCTGTAAAATCCAAAATTGTAATTGATGCTACCGGAGATGGTGATGTTGCAGCCTTTGCAGGCGCGCCGTTCGTATTAGGTTCAGAACATAATAATGTACCATTGTGGTATGCCATACGCAGGCAGGTCAAACCAGGTCCAACTGAATCGATCTTTCAAAGTACAGTGGACGTTACCAATATTGAAGATTATACCCGTTCTGTGCATGTTGGTTTAAGGACCGGAGGAAATAAACTTCACGATCACCAGCCCTATCTGGCACCAAGAGAGTCCAGGCACATTCTGGGTGATGTAGTAACTACATTAACGGATAACTTAACATTTAAGGAATGGAAGGATGTTATTAACATTCATCGTAGTAATACCGACATGAAAGGGTATCATTCTTCGGACTGGTTTCGGATAGGGCTTATTCCTCCTAATTTAAGCATTGAAATTCCATATAGAGCCATTATTCCTAAGGATGTGGAAAACATAATCATTACAGGAAAGGCAATTTCCACCACACACGATTCTTTTCCTGCAATCAGAATGCAACACGATTTAGAAAACCTGGGAGGAATTGCAGCATTGGCAGCAGTTGAAGCGATAGATACAAATGTTCTGGCACGTGATATTGATATCCTAAAATTTCAAAAAAAATTGGTAAACATGAAACTGTTACCAAAAGATATTTTAGGAAGAGAAATTAAACCAAGGTCTTATACTGAGGAGGAATTAAGGGAGTGGATAAAACAATTTGAACCGGATACGTCATTAAAATCTTTTGGCAATACCAAGATGAGTGAAATAAGATTTTCCCGTATTCCCTTTGTTGAAGTTTGTACTTCACCTCCCCAAAAGGCAATCCCTGTTTTGGAGGAAGAGCTAAAAAGGAATTCAGGAAAAATGCAACTGCGAATAGCACTTGCTTTGGCAATGCTTGGGTCTGAAAGTGGAGCGGAAATCATTTACAACGAAATTAATAATCAACTTCAGTCTTCTCTACCTGTATTAAAAGAACATATTGAGCACTCCGGGAACAGACCTCCTCCAGATCAAGGGGCTGCTCCAATTTGTGCAAATTTGGTTTATGCCCTTGGAATGACCCGAAGCGATTTGAATGTATTCTCGGTAGAGCTTGTATCAGAACTTTTTAGAGCTGACAGTATCGATGATTTTAAAATAAAGAACAAGGCCTTGTTCTTTTATATTGATGCGGTCTGTTATGCGGCTAATATGATAGGCAGTAAGTCGGTTATCCCCTATATGAAAAAGATACATGCGAACCAATTTCTGAATAACAGGTCAATAAAAATAGGGATTGAAAAAGATCATATACTGGAGAGGCTTTCTTTGATGGAATTAATCCTTGGCCGGGCTTTGGCAAGAAGTGGAAGTGATAAAGGTTATGAAATACTGATTGAATACCTGGATGATATGCGCGCCATTCTTGCCGAATTTTCCCATGGTACTTTGGTGAAAATCACAAAGCGCGATTTTGGTAAGAAAAAGGAACAGTGGAACAAATGGTTAACAACAAATAAAGGCGGATTGAAACCTGCTGCTTTGGAAGAACGTCCTTTTGGTTGATAAATTTCAAGCAATGATTAATTCGGTTTCGCATACTAAAAAAATCAATCAATGACAGGAAAAGAATTGCTAGGATTTTTTCATGCCTTCATTTTATTTCAATTGCCAGCATTGCTAAACAGCACAATAAATGCGGAAATTAATTCTCAGACAAAAGCTGCCAACATTTTGTATAAGTAATGGCAGGGTAAATGAAAAATATAAAGGTTTGTAGCCCGCTCAAACTGCTTAGCGATTTGACAGGAAATTACCATGCAATC
>JABMPI010000449.1 GCA_013203755.1 Bacteroidota bacterium | reverse complement strand
GCATAACGCAAATCGTGTCCGGCGCGGTCTTTTACATAGGTAATCAGTTTTTCCGACTCCCCTTTTGCACGCCCCAGCTTTTTATCCATTTTTTGGCACATCACTTTTATTAAATCGATGTTTGTCCATTCGTTAAAACCGCCAATATTATACGTTTCACCAATATTACCTTTATGATATATTAGATCGATTGCCCGAGCATGATCAACTACCCAAAGCCAATCGCGAATATTTTCGCCTTTCCCATAAACCGGAAGAGGTTTTTTATTTTTTATATTATGAATAAAAAGTGGAATTAATTTTTCGGGAAATTGAAACGAACCATAATTATTGGAACAATTAGAAATTACCGTTGGCAAACCAAATGTATCTAAATATGCTCGTACAAAATGGTCGGAACTGGCTTTTGATGCAGAATACGGACTGTGAGGATCGTAACTGGTCTCTTCGGTAAATATTCCTTCGCTACCCAACGAACCATAAACTTCATCGGTTGAAATGTGGTAGAATCTTTTACCTTCAAAATTATCTTTCCAAACGTGCTTGGCAGAATTCAGTATATTTACGGTGCCGATAACATTGGTAAAAACAAATTCTGTTGGATTGGTAATTGAACGATCGACATGCGATCCGGCAGCCAGATGAATAACTCCATCAAACGATCTTTCTTCAAACAGTTTTTGAATAAAATCCGCATCAACAATATCGCCTTTTACAAATTCGTAATTAGGTTTATTTTCAATGTCTTTCAGATTATTCAAATTCCCTGCATAAGTTAATTTGTCGAGGTTGACAATTTTACAATCAGGGTATTTATTTACAAATAAACGAACAACGTGAGAACCGATAAAACCAGCTCCACCAGTGATAAGGATTGTCTTCATTTCAATATTTTTTTGTCAAAGTTAAAAATTCCAATCAACTAAAAAATTGTACCAATTCCAACTCCAATATTTACAAAATCTGAAGTTAAATCGTTATACAAACTCTCTCCGCCAGCATGGAATAAGGGGCAGGCATAAAACCTAACGAACCATTTTCTCGATTCGTGCCGAAAACCAATAATTGGAGAAAGGTACAACTCAGTGCTTGCAGGCTCATTCACTGTTTTATCCAGCTTACTTCCCAGAACCAAAGAAGATCCTACTCCAACATCAAAAAATGAATTTCTTCTCCCAAAACTGCAAAATAACTGTGCCGGAATATTTACGGGAGGTTTTGATTGCACCACTTTGGAAGACAAGCCTAAACCCCATTGAAAAATAAGTTTATAACGGGGATGGATAATTAATGGTTTGGCAACATTAACAGAACCTGTAATTCCAGTCCCCCCTCCTTCGATTGAAAGGTAAGTTGGAGATTTTTGTGCTGAAAGTAACAACGGAGATAAAAAAAGTGTAATTATAACAAGCCGTAGCATTTTCTAATTTTAGTTCTAAGCAATAAAATCCACAAAATTGTACGTTCTATTTAATACCCCGCACTTTCTTCTCCCAATTCCAGGCGGTTAGTAAAGTTTCTTCCAAACCTTTCTCTGCTTTCCAACCCAGCTCTTCGTTGGCAAAGGTAGTATCAGCCCATATTTTTTCTATATCACCGGCACGCCGTCCAACAATTTTATAGTTTAATTTTACGCCCGTTGCAGCTTCAAAACCATTTATCATTTCCAACACAGAATAACCATTTCCGGTACCTAAATTAAAAACTTCGTAATTAGACTTATTTTTACCCCTTAACAACCGGTTAATAGCAACAACGTGTGCCTGTGCCAAATCAACCACATTAATATAATCGCGAACTGCAGAGCCATCCGCGGTATTATAATCATCGCCAAATACTTTTATTTCATCGCGCAAACCTGCGGCTGTTTGTGTAATAAATGGCACCAAATTTTGTGGAACGCCAAGAGGTAATTCACCAATTAAAGCAGTTGGATGTGCTCCAAACGGATTAAAATAACGTAAAGCAATTGCTTTTAACTTTGAATTCGCAGCAATTGTTTCACTAAGAATATCTTCGTTTACACGCTTGGTATTTCCGTATGGCGACTCGGCATCTTTCCTGGGTGTTTGCTCGGTAACCGGTAAAACATCGGGCTGACCATAAACTGTACAAGACGACGAAAAAACAATATTCGCAACATCAAATTCCAGCTGACATTCTAAAAGATTCATCATTGAAACCAAGTTATTACGGTAGTACAAAAGTGGTTTTTCAACCGACTCTCCAACTGCTTTCGATGCAGCAAAATGAATAATTGCATCAATTCCAACATTCCTTTCAAAAAAATCAATGGTCTTAGCTTTATCCGCCAAATCAAAATTTTCGAATGTTGGTTTAATCCCTGAAATTTTTTCAATATTATCTAAAACCTCAATATTTGAGTTCGAAAGATTATCTACTACAACCACGTCGTAACCAGATTTCTGCAATTCAACAACTGTGTGAGAACCAATATAACCCGTACCGCCAGTAACTAAAATTTTTGCTGCCATATTATTTTGAATTTTAGGAGGTAAATGTAAGGAATTTAATACATCTGTCATCGACAATTGATATTCGAATAATTCGGTTTTCAAAAACTTAATCTTTGCTTTTTGTTCAAATCAAGAAGATGTTTTTAATTTTACAATTAAAATTAAAAAAATGAACATCGGAAACTACATACATCAGCTCCTTTTGGAAAACGATCTGGTAATTATTCCTGGGTTTGGAGCCTTTGTTTCAATTTATAAATCAGCACAAATAGTTAAAGATACAAATGAATTAAAACCTCCTTCGAAAGAAATTTCATTTAATCAACAAATTAGAAATAACGATGCCCTGCTGGTTGGTCGTGTTGCAGAGGGTGAAGTTATCTCACATTTCGATGCACTTAAATTAATCGAAAAAGAGCGGGAAAATATTATTTACCAGCTCGACAAAGGGCAAAAAGTATATTTAGAAGAAACAGGTGAGCTATTTATTAATGAAAACAATGAAATTCAACTTGAACCTATCCAAGATGAGAACCTCCTGTTGGACTCGTTTGGTTTAGAATCTGTTTCAATAAAAGAAGTTATTGAAGAGAAAACGATACCAATAGAAAACAAAATTGAAACTGAAATAGAGGAACCTCCAAAAGAAGAACAAGTTATTGAGTTGGAAGAAAAACCTGATCCTGAACCTATTTCAATTCCAATAACTAACAATGAGCCAGATAAAAAAGAAAAGAAAAAACGAAGCTGGCTTTGGGTATTGCTAATTTTGGCTCCAATAATAGTTGTTGGAATTTACATAACTACAAACAAAACAACTAACGAAAATCCGCCCACAAAAATTTCTAATAAAATTGAAGAAACAATAGAAAACAAGCCCATCTTAAAAGCAGACACAACCATTATAGATTCAATTCCAGAGCTGTCTAAAGATTCTGTACTTACAGAAGAAATAAAAACTCCCACAATTGAAACTATAGAATCAGACTCGCCAAAATATATTTTAGTTGGGGGTAGTTTTAAAGCCCAGGAAAATGCAGAGAATTATCTAATTGAATTAAAAGGAAAAGGTTTCGACCCGTTCCATTTAGGGAAACGAGGCAACTTTTATATTGTTGGAATAGGAAAATACAATTCAGAAAAAGAAGCATTAACAGCTAAACGAAATTTCAGCGAAGAAAATCCAAATTCTGGTATTTGGATATATGAGGAAAAAACAAAATAAAAAATCAACAAAATAAACCGTACAAAAATATAAACCATGTTAGACTTAGGATTTGTAAGTGCCATACTTGCTGAAAAGAGTTTTGAAGAAGTTGTTGAATTTGCGGCAGCCAACCAATTTAAATGTGTGGAAATAATGTGCTGGCCAAAGGGAAAAGCCGAACGCAGATACGCCGGAGTTACCCACATTAATGTTGATGAGATTGACGATAATAAAGCTAATGAAATAAAGTCGGTACTTAAAAAACATAATATTTATATCTCCGGGCTGGGCTACTATCCAAATCCATTGGATGCAGACAGTTCGCAAGCAGAAGTTTATATTGAGCACATTAAAAATGTAATTCGTGCAGCTGCAAAATTGGAGATCCCGGTTGTAAATACTTTTGTTGGTAGAGACCCGCAAAAAAGCGTAGAAGAGAATCTTGAAAAATTTGCAGAAATTTGGCCTGATATTATTAAAGTAGCCGAAGAAAATAAGGTGAAAATTGGTATTGAAAACTGCCCAATGATTTTCACTCGCGACGAATGGCCGGGTGGTAAAAACCTGGCAACTACACCTGCAATCTGGAAAAAAATGTTCGAAATTATCCCAAGCTCAAACTTTGGATTAAACTACGACCCATCGCACTTGGTTTGGCAACAAATGGACGAAGTTCAACCCATTTACGATTTCAGTGAAAAACTATTCCACATTCATTTAAAAGATGTAAAAGTATTTCGCGACAAATTAAATGAAGTGGGAATTATGGCTTACCCACTCGATTATCATTCGCCCAAAATACCCGGATTAGGGGATGTTGACTGGCGTGGATTTTTCTCGGCTTTAACTACTGTAAAATACCGTGGTCCGGTTTGTATTGAAGTGGAAGACAAAGCTTTTGAAGGTTCGGAGGAAGATGTAAAAACAGCCATTTTAACAAGTCGTAATTATCTGAATCAGTTTTTAGGGTAACAAATTTTTATTGTCATTTCGACTGAAAGGAGAAATCTGTTACGGTTTGAATGAGATTTCTCAGTCGTTCCTCCTTCGAAATGACAGCTCCGATTAATACGAATTAAATCCGCAAATTTCATCCAAAGGTTTGCGGATTTTCTTTCTCAGTTTATAATCTTCAAGAGGATAACCCAGCGTAATTACCAATCCAATTTTTCTTTTTCTTGGAATATTTAAAAGTTGCTGAATCTTCTTTTCATCGAACCAGCCAATCATACAAGTTCCCAAACCCAACTCAGCTGCTTGTAAACAAAAATGTTCCGCTGCAATTCCAATGTCAATTTGTGGGTATTCCATATCTTTTATACTTCCACCAATTTGTGCAATTAGTTTTGCTTTTTCGATAACCAAAACCGCAATTACCGGAGCCTGAACTGCAAATTTATTAAATGCAACCGCTTTACTAAATGTTGCTTTTGCAACTTCATCTTTTAATTCTCTTTCGTCAACCAGTATCAGTTTCCAGGGTTGCGAATTGCAGGCTGATGGAGCAAGGTGAACCGCCTCAACCAGTTGATGTAATTTCTCGCGCTCAACAGGTTTTTCCTGATATCTTCGCACACTTTGGCGTTTATTAATTAGTTCATTAAAAGTCATAAATTTTCATTTTCAAAATAATTGTTATGCGTCAACGGCATGAAACGACTTGCTGCATAACAATTTATAACACAATATTTAAACTATCATTTTTATCCCAACGGTATCCCCATTTTTTCATGTATTCATTTGCCGAGAGGAATCTATCATTTGTCTTTTTTAGTAATTCCTGAAGTTGCTTTTCCAAATCAGCTTCAATATAAATATACTCATCGGCTCCGATTAAATTATTCATTTGATAAGGATCTGTTTGGTTATCATACAGCAACCACGGCCCATTTAAATCTCTAACATAAGTAAATCGGCTGGTTTTTACTCCCCGGTATTCTCTCCCACCAGTTCCATAATTCCATTGATGAAACGGCACTGGACATTGAATTAAAACCGCCTCATCATTGGGCTTCTCTTCACCTGTCAAAACTTTCGAATAATCTGATCCTTTTACAGTTTCGGGAATAGCAATACCAGATAATCCGAGCAAAGTTGGCATAATATCGGGGGTATTAATGGACATCTCTATTTTCTTTTGTGCTGTTCCCAACTTTTCAGGAAAACGCAATAAAAATGGAACTCGGAGTGATTCGTCCCAGGGTTGTTGTTTTTTCTTGTTTCCTTGCGAGTATAGCATATCGCCATGGTCGGAAGTAAAAACAAAAATTGTATTTTCTTTAATTCCTGAATTTTCGACTGCCTCCAAAAGTTCTTTCATACAATCGTCCAACGCAGTAATATGAGCGTAGTATCCTGCAATATCGTTGCGCGCATTTTCTCTTAATTCATCAGGAACATTCGGACGAATTTCAATATCGTCGGGCGAATACATTTTTTGATATTTCTCTGGTGCAGTTTGGTACGGTGCATGCGGCGGTCCCCACGAAAGCATCAATAAAAATGGTTTCTCTTTTTTCGATTTTTCATTTATATAACCAATTGCCGACTTGGTTTGAGCAATTGCATCGTACTCCTGCCATTTTAATATCTCCGGCGAATCACCATAATAAAACGAGTTATTGTAATCGTGAGTACATTCAAGTACTTGCCAAAAATCGAATCCTTGCCTGCGTTCTACAGGAATAAATTTCTTTCGTCCCACAGCAGTTGGTTCTCCTTGTTCATGGCCATTCAGATGCCACTTGCCAATGTAACCCGTTTCGTAACCCGCTTGCTTGTATACTTTCGCAATGGAATTTGCATTGGGGTTTAAGGGTTTATCATTATAAAAAACACCGTGAGTTAACGGATACTGACCGGTTAACAAACTGGCGCGATAAGGGCAACAAACCGGGCAGCCCGAAACAGCATTAGTAAAAACTACACTCTCTTCCGAAAGTTTATCTATGGCAGGCGTTTTTACAACATCATTCCCGTTGTAACCAATATCCTGCGTTCGCCACTGATCGGCAAACACAAATATTACATTTGGCTTTTGATCCTCCTTTTCATCACAAGAAACAGTTAGAAAAACAAGAAGAGAAAGAGTGAAAAAAAATACTGTCTTTAATTTCATAAGTGAAAAGTTTAAAATAAGTTGTTCAAAGATGACGATGTTATTTTTTTCTTTATCGAATTATAATTTTCAAGCATAGCCATAGTTACGGTGCAAAATTTTAATGAAGAGAAAGGGAAAAAGAACGAGTCAGAATGGGGAAGTTATTTAAAACCTTTCACTAAGTTTAAATTGTATGTAATTATCTGTAACTTATGTAACTCTCGATGAAATTTAATCCTGCTTGTTTGTAAAATATCGCAAATTAAATTTCATTTTCGTTTCATAAAATCTAGTTTGCCCTAAAATTAATATTCATTTCCAATATTCACCAATAAAAAAAGCGGCATCTCCTAAAAAGATACCGCTAATAAATTGATTGCCAACCACACATAATTGGCTAAAATATATTGGTACTAACTGAATGGTCAAAAACTTGTTTTCATGGCTTTGAAACAGTTTCGCAACAACTTACAAATGCCATGCCAAAAACAATCCAGAACATATTCAGCAACACAAATTATAATATTGAAATGGTTTTTACTAACAATTGAATCACATTTTCCACATTCTGATTAAATACTTTAATCACCTCTTCCCAGGTTACCGGAGCCTCATCGGTCTTCCAGCAATCGTAATCGGTACTTAATGCTATTGCGGCGTACGGAATTCCCAATTCGTTTGCCAGAATACATTCGGGTGACACCGACATATTTATTACATCGGCTCCCCACATTCGAAACATATTCGATTCTGCACGGGATGAAAACCGAGGTCCTTCAATTGTTATTACTGTTCCTTTGGGATGATAATTCAATTTTTGTTCAGCTGCAGTTTCTATTAATTTAGTTCTCAATACTTCGTCAAAAGGGTCTGCCATTGGAGTGTGATTTAATTCTCCCTTTTCAAATTTTTCAAAAAAAGTTACTTTTCTGAATCGGGTAAAATCGATAAACTGATCGAGAATGACCATGTCGCCACGGTTAATTTCTTCGCGCAAACTTCCACATGCCGTGGTTGCAATAATGTGCGTACAACCCAATTTTTGAATTGCCCACAAATTGGCCCGATTATTTACCTGAGTTGGCGGTATGGAATGATCTCTTCCATGGCGAGATAAAAGAACCACATCAACACCTTCTATTTTACCGGTTTTAAAATCTGACGAGGGATTTCCGTATGGAGTTTCAATATTTACCGTTTCCGGGTTTTGTAAAATGGCTGGATTTTCCAAACCCGAACCACCAATAATTGCTATTTTTTTCATTTATATTTTTTCTGGGAAAAGTTTTAAAATACTTTTTTTGTTGGCTTCACAAACGCCGCGTTCTGTAATTAATCCTGTTACCAAACGAGCAGGAGTTACATCGAATCCATAATTTGCCACCTTGCTTTTCTCAGGAACCAATCGTACGGTTTGAACTTTGCCTCCATCCCAACCTTCAATTTCCGAAACTTCAGTTGGGTCTCGCTGCTCAATGGGAATTCCTGAAATGCCATCTTCTATTTTCCAATCGAAAGTAGACGAGGGTAAAGCCACGTAAAACGGAACGTTATTATCTTTTGCTGCCAAGGCTTTTAAATAAGTTCCAATTTTATTTGCTACATCGCCCGTAATTGTGGTTCTGTCGCTGCCAACAATTACCACATCCACCATTCCATGTTGCATTAAATGTCCGCCTGTGTTATCTGGAATAACCGTGTGCGGAACATTTTCTTCGCCCAATTCGAATGCCGTTAAACGCGCTCCCTGGTTTCGTGGGCGTGTTTCGTCTACCCAAACATGAATTGGTATCCCGTATAAATGTGCTTTGTAAATTGGTGCGGTTGCAGTTCCCCAATCGATGCAGGCCAACCAACCGGCGTTACAATGTGTGAGAATATTTACCGTCTCTCCTTTTTTCTTGTAAATATTTTTAATTATTTCAAATCCAAATTCTCCAATTTTATCTCCAAAAGTAATTTCCTCTTCTTTTAAAGAATTTGTCTTTTCAAGTGTTAATTGAATTAAATCTATATTCAATTTTTCTTTCAAAATAAATTCTACCATTTCGTCTACAGCAAATGCCAAATTAACGGCTGTTGGCCGAGATGATTTTAAGTACTCCGCCCTTTCAATTATGTATTTTCCTACATCGTCACCTTCAAAATTTAAAAGTGCCACATACATTCCGTAAGCAGCAGTAACACCAATTAATGGAGCGCCTCGAACCACCATTTCTTTAATGGAAAAAAATGCATCTTCAACTGTTTCTATATCAAATATTTCAAATTGAAAAGGCAATTTCCGCTGGTCGATTACCTGAATGATTTTATTGTTGCCCTCCTTAATCCAAATTGTATGGTAATGTTTATCTTGAATTTTCACTAGCCTTTTTTTAAATTTATATATTTACGGCCATAAAAATAATAAAATGCAAATAGACCTCACCAACATTAAAAATATCATTTTCGACATGGGAAATGTATTATTGAATCTTGACTTTGAAGCATCGATAAAAGCATTTCAGGAATTAGGTTTGGCAAAAGATATATTAGACAGAAAACTGGTTTATTCTGACCCGGTATTTTATGATTTGGAAACAGGAAATGTTACTACTGAAAAATTTAGAAACCGACTGCGCGAAATTCTAAAAAACCCAACGGTTACTGACCAACAAATTGATGAGGCATGGAATGCAATGATTTTAGATATTCCTGCAAAACGAGTAACTCTTTTGCTAGAATTAAGCAAAAAATACAACGTTTACCTGTTTAGTAACACCAACAAAATACATATAAACAAAATCTCCAAAGAGTTTCTACTTCAACACGCAATAGACTTTTCGTCACTTTTTGTAAAAGATTATTATTCGCAAGATATTAAAGACAGAAAACCCAATTTAAGTTCTTTCGAGAAAGTGGTAAAACTCTCTGGCATTAACCCTGAAGAGAGCCTGTTTGTAGACGATTTAGAGGATAATATTAATGGTGCTCAACAAGTGGGATTAAAAACATTTTGGTTGAAAAGTGGAATGGAATTAGTTGAGGTTTTCTAATTCCAATTATTTCAAAATAGTTACCTTCTTTAAACGAATATCTTCCAAAGGACGCCACTGGTTATCGGTTTCAACTTTTACAATTGTATCTACCACAGCCATTCCAGAAACCACTTCTCCAAATACCGTGTACGTTCCATCTAAATGCGGCGAACCACCAATTGTTTTATAAACCCGGCGTTGTTGAGGTGTAAATTTATAGTTGTTTTGCTCTTCCAAATCATTCAGTTCCCGGTCGGAATATTTGCGCCCCGAAACAATATAAAACTGTGATCCATCGGAACGGCGATGTTGATTTTTTGTGTCGGGTTTTCGGGGCGAACCAATCATTCCACGTTTATGAAACAGCCCTGGAATAATGTGTGCAGGAATAGTATACCCCGGACCTTTCCAACCTACATTATCACCTTTTTCGGTGTAACGCGTGTCGGCGGCACCACTTTGAATTCCAAAATTACCCATTACACGGTGAATCAAAAGACTGTCGAAATAATGTTCATTGGTAAGTTTTATAAAATTATCGCGGTATTCAGGAGTTTCATTAAATAATCGAATTGTGATATTTCCTGCGTCGGTTTCCAAAACCAAGCCTTTTATTTTGCTGTTTTCTGCCGACACTTTTTCATTTGAATCGCCCCGCAAAGGCTTCAAAGTTGCCGGCACTTTATTTCTGTTTTTTAACAGTGTTGAAATATACAGCGACGGAATTGCAAAACTCTGCATTTCGTAGTTTACTGTTGCCGAAAATGCTAAGCCAACTGCCTTTTTATTGGAGACAAAAATTGGCATTCCAAAAGTAGATTTTCTAACACGGTTAGTTAATCGATATAATTTGATGCCTTTTACGGTTGCCAAATTCAAAATTTTTCCTGTAAAAAGCTGAATAATTGTCTCTGTATTGGAAGAAATATACATTGATTTAGCAGAGTTTGGGGCGACCCCCGAAAATAGTTCTATGGGTTTTCTTTTTAAACTATCCACCTTCAAAATAATCAGATCGTTTATTCGATCGAAAGCAACATAGCTTTTTGCGATGTATTCTTTATTCTCATTGAATGGTGTAATTTTAACTTGTGTGGCTCTACTTACCAGCGAATATTTGGTGACAATAAGATCTTCAGCAACAAAAAAACCTTGCCCCGATTCTAAAATACGATTTCCATCGAATGAATTTATTTTTACAATTGAAGGTGCAATTTCACTCCACTCTTCGTTTTGGTTACTTACCTCAGTTTTTGCCAGTACCTGTTTCTTTTCATCCTGCTTTTTTTCTTTTGTATTGCAGGAAAAGAGAACAATTGCCAAAACCAATATTTGTAAATTTACCTTCATTTTACTCGTTTAAAACTGTTACCGTTATTTTCACATCGGTAAACGGACGATTATTTTTATCTGTTTTTAAAGCTGCAATTTTATCGATTACATCGAAGCCGGAAATACACTCCCCAAAAATGGTATATTTCCCATCTAAATCGGGATAGCCGCCAACCGTTGTATATGCCGTACGCTGCTCTTCTGTAAATTCGATTGTTCCTGTTTGCAGGTTGTATTCCGTTTCAATTTTATCTTTTACTTCCTGCGCCAATTCACGAAACTCTTTTACTTTTTTCTCTTCTTTTAATTTTTTAAGTTCATCTCTAACTTCAGGAGTCATCACCTTTTGAACTATTTTATTCCGAATAGGTCGATTCACTGCAATTTCCATCGTATCTAATTCTCCCATTGAATGCACGCGACCTTTTACGATAAAAAACTGCGAAATATCTGATTGTTTAAACGGATTAATTTCGTCGGGTTGACGGGGTGCACAAAGCGATCCTTTTTTATGAAAATAATGATTGCGAATTTCATCATCCACCGTTTTATCAGGATCGCCATAACCAATTCGTTTCCCAGGGGCGGCATCTTTTGAACTTTTTGAACCTCCCTGAATAAGGAAATCTTTAATTACACGATAAAACAGAGTTTCGTTGTAATAATTTTCGTTTGCCAACTTAATAAATTCATTACTATGTTTTGGCGTATCATCGTGTAATCGAAATTTCATAACCCCAAAGTTGGTAGAAATCGCTATCACTTCCGATTGTGCAAATCCAGAACAGATAAAAAACAGAAAGAAAAAAAGTATTGAAACAACTTTACGCATAATCTATTTTACCAATTCAACTTCCATTTTTACATTATTCAACGGACGATTGTTTTCATCAACTTTCAATGCTGCAATTTTGTCCAAAACATCAAATCCTTCAACCACTTCTCCAAAAACTGTGTACTCCCCATCGAGCGAGGGATACCCGCCAACAGTAGTATACGCTGCAATTTGTTCCTCCGAGAATTCGAATTGAGGTTTGGTTTCAAAAATACTGTCTACCTCTTCCCTCAATCCCGCAACACATAAATTAAAACCCTCCTGGTTTTGGGTTTTTCTAAATTCACTCAACTCCGTATTTGCCTCTGTGAATCTCACTTTCATTAATTCATTTTTTGCCCGGGTATTTATCATCTGGGCCATTGTATCCAGTTTCCCCGAAGTAAATAAATCGCCCTGAACAATATAAAATTGCGAACTACTTGAACGCTTTTCAGGATTAGAAGGGCCACCTTTTCGAGCTGCTGCCAAAGCTCCCTTTTTATGAAAAAACTTTGAAATAAATTCAGCGGGAACTGTGTAATCCGGACTACCTCCACCTAACCTTGTTCCAGCCGGAGCACCTTTAGATGCAGGATCGCCGCCCTGAATCATAAAATTTTTAATTACCCTATGAAATAAAAGATCATTGTAAAAACCTTCACCAACTAATTTTATAAAATTATTTTTGTGTTCCGGCGTTTCATCGTACAATTTCACTTTAATTTCACCAAATTCCGTTTTGATTAAAACCAGTGAATCTTTACTTTTTTTGTCACTGCTTCCACAAGAAACAAAAGAGGCAAACAAAGCAATTACTATAATAAATGCAATTCTATTCATTTTCTAAAATTTTGATTAAATTGAAATCCATTTCCAAAAATTCCTGTAAAGATAAAAAGATGAAACGAGCATGGCAAGATTTAACTACATAAGAAGAATATATACAAGTTCCCTGTCTGACTACACGTGCCAAGGAGGCATCGAATGCAAAAAAAACAAATAATTTTAATGAGATGAATAAACTTCTATTTTCAGTCTCCGTTTTATTGATATTAATTTCCTGTACTACCCAGAATAAGAAAGATAAAGACAAGCTCAATTCAATAAAAACTGCAACTTTAGAGAAATTAGACCTGCATCCATTTATCTTGCAATTGCCCAATGAATTAAATGAAAACTCAGGAATTATTTTTTATAAAAATCTACTTTGGACTTTTAACGATAGTGGCGGCGAGAACAAAATATATGGTTGTAATTTATCGGGAGAAATAAAAATAGAGATAGAAATTAAGGATGCAAAAAATATCGATTGGGAAGACATTGCCCAAGATAAAAAATACATTTATATTGGAGATTTTGGGAACAATAGTGGAGCAAGAGATAACCAAATAATCTATCGAATTAATAAGAAAGACATTAGCCAAAAGCGGGAACAAAAAGTGGATTCTGAAGAAATTCAGTTCGATTTTAAGAATCAGAAAATTTTTGATTTCCCGGAAAGAAATACTCCGTTTGATTGCGAAGCGATGATTGAACTTAATGGCAAACTTTATATTTTCACAAAAGACAGATCTGATCTGACAACAACCATTTACCAAATTCCGAAAAAGAAGGGAGAATATAATATTAAACCCCTTGAAAAATTTGACATAAAAGGATTAATTACCGGTGCCGATATTAGCCCCGACAAGAAAAAACTGGCTTTAATTGGCTACAATACTTATCAACCATTTCTTTGGCTATTTTCAGGTTTTACATCAGATAAATTTTTTAGCGGTGAAAAAGCATTTTTTGAGTTAAACTCTATTAATAACGCACAAACCGAGGGCATTTGTTTTTTGAACAACGATTCAATACTTATTTCCTGCGAACGTAATCTTTACTTTAATGAACAGGTATTTTTGATCGGCTTAAAAAATATAAAATAAATGGAACACATAATGGTAACCCAATATACCCGGTTGGAAACTGTAAAATTATCCATGGCTCCAACAATATTTTCGGCCATCGACAAAGACCGCGAATACCTTAAAAAATGGCTTCCATTTATCGGGTTTTCCAATCAAATATCTGACACAGAAAAATTCTTGCACAGTATTATAAACCAACCTTCCAATAATCGAGACGAAATCTACAGCATTTGGCACAAAGAAGAATTTGCGGGTTTAATTGGTTTTAAAGAAACCGATTGGGTAAACCGAAAAACAGAATTGGGTTATTGGTTGGTTGAGAAAATGCAAGGCAAAGGAATAATTACGTTGTGTGTTACCAAACTTATCAGGTTTGCTTTCCAAAAATTAAAATTGAATCGTCTTCAGATTAAAGTTGCTGTGGGAAATTCGAAAAGTGCTGCTATTCCCAAAAAACTTGGTTTTTCTTTTGAGGGAATTGAACGCGCTGGTGAAAGACACAGTCAAGAATACCTGAATCTTGAAATTTATAGTTTACTAAAAACAGATTTACAATAAAAAAAATTCACCCTTTCGCCTGTCTGAACTTTCCTTAAAAGGGAAAGACGATTAATAATCAAATCCTTTTTAGGATAGTTGAATTTATGGGAAGAATACTTAGGAGTCTGTGGCAAGTGACGAGAAATTATTTGATTAAAATTTGCAACGCTACTCCATTTTTGTTGTCTATCTATTCAAAGTATACAACTATCAATAGGGTTAAATTGTGTTAATGCATTTTATATGTTATTTTATTTTGTACTTTAGACCTGCTAATTCATTTGTTCGAATTTTAATTTATGCACATGGAAACAGAAATTTTAGAAGAAAAATCGATTAGACGAAGACTTTACCGGGTATTGCGTAAAACTGGGGTTAATAAAGAATTTATCAAACCCAATGCCTCTTTTATAGAGGATTTGAATTTTGATAAAATCGACTGGACAATTTTTACATTTTATCTTGAGGGTATTTTTAATATTTCGGTTAAAGATGAAGAATTGAATAATTTCGGGAATGTTGACGATACGCTACACTATTTAAAAACCGAACTTATTTATTTGAATAATTAAAACTGGAAAGGATTTCTTAAAAGAAATCCTTTTTTTATTTTTGCCGAAAATTACAATTACTTTCGAATATAAAATTATGGAAAACCTTGAACTTATTCCTCAAAGAATTTACGATGCTGTTTTAACTTTTGGACCAAAATTGATTGGCGCCATAATCGTTCTAATTATTGGATTGTGGATTATCAAAGTTGTGCAAAAAACCTTGCGCAAAGGTTTTGAAAAACGAGAAATGGATGCCTCTCTCCGAGGATTTTTAAACAGCCTGATTGGAATGCTACTTAAAGCAATGCTTTGGATTAGCGTAATTGGAATGATGGGAGTTGAAATGACTTCGTTTATTGCAATTCTTGGTGCAGCTGGTCTTGCAGTGGGAATGGCTCTTGCCGGAACATTGCAAAATTTTGCAGGCGGTGCTATGATTTTAATTTTCAAACCTTTTAAAGCAGGAGATTTTATTGAAGCACAAGGACACGCCGGAGTTGTACGCGAAATACAAATTTTCAATACAATTTTAAAGACTGGCGATAACAAAACCATTATTATTCCAAATGCAGGTTTGTCAACCAATTCAATGATTAATTATTCTACTGAACCACGCAGAAGAGTCGATTTAATTTTTGGAATTGGTTATGGAGATGATGTAGATAAAGCAAAAGAAGTATTATTAAAATTAATAAACAGTGAACCCAGAATTTTGAAAGACCCTGCGCCTTTTATTGCCGTTTCTGAATTGGCAGACAGTTCGGTAAATTTGGTTGTGCGTGTTTGGGCAGAGTCAGCTAATTATTGGGGTATTTATTTCGATTTAACAGAAAATGTCTATAAAACTTTCGAAAAGGAAGGACTTAATATTCCATATCCACAAATGGATGTTCATATTCAAAAATAGAATTTCCAAAGGTCAAAAATATCATTTCAAAAAGGTTCTTAAATTATTAAGAACCTTTTTTGTTAATAGATTTCAAATCCTAACAAACAACTCATTTTCATTTTTGACACTTTCACCCTCGAAAAAAGCACATTTCAATTGCATTTTTGTTGTATTCAAAGATGAAGCCCTATAGTTTTACTGTGTCCGATCTTTTTGATTTACCTTTGGTGCGTGTTAAATGGAAGTCCTCGATTTCGTAATGCTCCGACCTAAATTTTTTTCCCGTTTGCACAAACGCATTCCAAGCCGGTCTCAACCGGCTTTTTTTAGAGATACATTGGTACTATTTCAAAACTATTTTTTCACCCAACACTTCAATTACATCACCTGTTCGCAATTTTGCACGTTTCCGAAACTCCTGCTCGCCATTGCGAATAACTTCACCGTCTTCCACAATTATTTTCGCATGCCCCCCGGTCTGAGCAATTTGTAACAACTTTAATAGTTTTACCAATTCTATATATTCCGAAGTAAGCTGAAATTCTCTCATTACAAATTTAATTTAGTTTTGATGTTTGAAGGAATTGCATCTTTATGTATCATAATGCCAACTGTTTTCAATCTCACGTAATCTTCAGTCATGTGCAAATATCCACCATGTTTATTGCTATCTGCACCCCACGAATTTTTAGTGTAGAAGCATGTTCTCCCTTCCGAATCGTTTGATAGCCCAACAATATGCATCAAATGGTCGTCGGTTGTTGTACGATTTAAAAAAGTTTTCTGGCGTAATTCCTGCCCAACTTTACCAAGTTGTTCTGCTGGCAAATCGGCCTTTCCATTTTTATGAATAAACAGTTTTTCGCTAACATCGCCATCCCAACAAACCGAATAACCACTGTCGATTGCTGTTTTCATAACATCAATTAACTCATCAATGGGTAAATTATAATAGAGTGCATGCGACCAATTGTCGGGAACTTCCAATACAAATTGTTTGTAAAACGGGTGATGACTATAGGATGTTAATTCTATGTAATCATCCGGATTAAGTTCCATCTGATTTCGGAAATCTGTTGGATTTAGATTTTTCCCATTGGCTTTTACTTTTTTAGGAATTATTCCAATATGCTCTTCCAGAACCGCATCCAATTCATCAATATCATCAATATCAAATTCCTTTCTCCTCTTTTTATTGATTGTTTCTACGGCTGTTTTCAATTCATTCATCAATGCACCATGACTATATCTGCCTTCTACTTTATTCCCCTGAAACGCTTCGTAGGTAAACATTCCCCGATCACGTAAAACATCAATTACATCGTGCGACAAACCACCTTGTCCAAAATTATTATTGCCTTGATACATAATGTATTTATCTACCTTATTTTTGTAACCGTAGTTCACAAAATACATCTCCGAAAGATCGGTTTCTGGTAATCCCTTTCGAATAATTTCCGATTCTAAAAAACTTGTAGTTGCAAAACTCCAGCAAGTTCCGGTACTTCCCTGGCTTATAACCGGAAGGTGTTTAATCTCTTTTTTAATGAGAAAAGTTTCTTTCGTCTCTTGTCCTGCTCCTCCATATGCAACTAAAAATGCAACTACAACTAATAAATATTTCATCTGTTTACTTTATAAATTTCTAAACTCTTCTTGCTTCTTTTTTGGTAAACCATCAACAATTAACCGATAAGATTCGTCGACTAGTTCTTTTATTAAATTTGGAGGAACCGTTCCATCAAGATTCACGGTGTTCCAATGTTCTTTATTCATGTGGTAGCCCGGAATTATTGCCGGATAATGAGCCCGAAGTTCGATGTTTTTTTCAGGATCGTTTTTAAGATTTACCTGAGTTTTATCTAAACCAAGCAGACAAAAAATCTTATTCATTACTTTAAAAACAAGCGTGGTTTCATCAAAAGGAAATCCCTCTGTTACTCCTTTTTTTGCCAAACAATAATCTCTGAGTTCTTCAACATTCATACTGAATTATTAAGAATTGCTAAAAATAGTTGAATCATTTTGAAATCAAAATGACATTTTATAAAACAAAGTTTATATCCTAAAGTTTAAGTACTACATGGTTGGGTAAAAGGCATCTTTAAAATGCTCCAGCTCATGTTTTTGCCCAAAAAATATAACAGTAATTAGTCAAACCTTAAAAAGCCAGATATTTTGAGGGTTTAATTTTTGGAAAAATAATAGTTTGCAAAAATTAATAATTTGAAATAGGTCAAAAAGAATTTGCTCTTTAATTCTATT
>JABMPI010000448.1 GCA_013203755.1 Bacteroidota bacterium | reverse complement strand
TATAAAAACCGAAAAGCTATTTGGTTTGAGTATTTAATCAAAAGGCGTATGTTAAAGTTTTTTTCCATGTTGCAAATCAATTGAAATGTGTTTAAAGATAATTATTTGTATTTAATTGAAGATTCCAAAAATGGTAGTTAATATCACTCTGGTTTTTACTTGCTAAATCAATGGTAATCTCCTATTTTTGAAAAAAATCAATGTAAAATGCGAAATCTATATTTATTTCTGGTAGTATTATCGATCCTTTTTTCCTGCACACAAAAAAAAGAAACCCAACCCAATTTTATTGTTTTTATTGCTGACGATGCTGCATGGAATGATTCAGCACCCTACGGAAATAATATAATTAAGACACCAAACATTAATAAACTGGCAGAAGATGGAGTTGTATTCGACAACGCATTTTTAACAACAAGTTCGTGCAGTCCAAGCCGTTGTAGTATTTTAACCGGACGATATCCGCACAGCACCGGTGCACCAGAATTGCACATGCCACTGCCTACCAACCAGCTGTTGTTTGCCGGTGAATTGCAAAAAGCCGGTTATTATACTGCTTTAGCAGGGAAATACCATATTGGGGTTAAGCGCGAAGAATTTAATATGATTTACGGTGGTGGTCCCAGTGGCTGCGAAAATTGGATGAAAGCGATTCAGGAACGACCAAAAGATAAACCGTTTTTTATGTGGTTGGCAGCCATGGATCCACACCGAAAATATCAACCAAATACAATTCCTGAACCTCATAACCCGGCAAATGTTATGGTTCCACCATTTTTACCAGATGCCGATTCTACCCGTAAAGATTTGGCATTGTATTACGACGAAATTTCGAGATTAGACAATTATTTGGGACAAGTAATGGCTGAACTAAAAACTCAGGGAGTAGATGAAAATACTTTGGTTATTTATATGACAGATAACGGAAGACCATTTCCCCGGTGTAAAACACGAATGTACGACAGTGGTATTAAAACGCCATTTATTGTTCGTTGGCCAGAGAAATTGCAGAAAGGACGAACCGATGCATTAATAAGTTCTATTGATATTGCACCCACATTTTGTGAATTAGCTGGCGCCGGTATTTCAGAAACTTTTCAGGGTGTTTCGTTTGCACCAATTTTGGAAGATTATTCTGCTAATACTCGCGATTACATTGTGGGTGAACATAATTGGCACGATTACCAATCGCACGAACGTGCCATTAGAAACCATAAATATTTGTACATCAGAAATGCTTTCCCCGAATTAAATGCCTCGCCTCCTGCCGATGCGGTTGGAAGCTTGACCTATCAGGAAATGATAAAAATGTACAAAGAAGAAGGATTGAACAAAAATCAATTCGATTGTTTTGTTGAACCTCGTGTTGCTGAAGAATTGTACGACGTAATTAATGACCCATATCAGTTTAATAATCTGGCTGGAAACCCGGATTATAAAAATGCTTTAAATGAGATGCGTGGATTGTTGGATGATTGGATTGTAAAATATGAGGACAAAGTTCCTGCAAACCCAACTCCCGATAAATTTGACAGGTGGAATGGGAAAAAGCTGATAAACTAAAATGAAAATTTGAGGTTATTTATTTGTTTAATCTCTTTTGGGTTCAATTCCCCGCCACTTGTGGCGAAGGAGGATCTTGATACCCCGTCCGCTTGCGGCGGGGTAGTTCATTGGCAATTTTGAATAACCTTTATCTTTTAAAAAAGCATCTCGGTTTTGCTGATTAAGCTAAATTTCTCAATGCGAAAAAATTTCGTACTTTAGGCGTATGATGAAAATTCTTAAAAAAATACCGTATTTATTTTTTATAATTTTCATGATTGTTATTTTCCTTTCTGAGTTGGTTTCAATAAATATGGTTGATTTTGAATCGATAATTATTTTTGAAATTCCTATTGGCAATTCCTGTTCTGAAGGTGAACCCGAAGTTGAAGATTCGAATAAAGAATTTGAAGACTTTGTTATTAAAAATTCAACACATCTTAATAGTTGTATTTTTAAAAATAATGTGGAAATTTTTTACGGGTTTCAATACAGCAGCACTTTGATTGAAATACTTACTCCTCCTCCCGAATTACTTTGTATTTAGGATTTCATTTGTTTTAGGCAAATCATTATGGTAAAACGGGTTCTTTGATTACCGTATAATTCTGCTCAAAAAATTACAATTTTTTTATAATAACCTTTCATTCTCAGAACTGTATTCCAAATATATATGAGGAAACTTGATAATCAAGGTAAATGAGTTTATTAATTCTGAAGGATTGAAACCTAAAAATAATGCATTATATGAAAACAGTTGAAATGATAATTATAATAGCCGTATTTATTCTAATAATAATTGGCATAATAATACGGCTGATTCAAATTAATAAAAGGATTGAGACGAAATTTGAATTGCAAAGAAAATACAATAAATATTTTATAGAAACTCTTTTAAACAGAGACTATCCATAGAGCCGTATTATAGAAATAAAGCTAATTGTTTAGTGAAATTTGTTGCAAAATAAGTTGGGAGTAAAATAAATTAATAGCAAAAATTATGACTATATTAAGTGTACCCATTTTTAAACAATTACTAATTTTAATGATAGCAATCTGGGCAATTGCTGTAGTACTTCGAAGAATTGGACTTCCAACTATTATGGGTGAATTAATAGCTGGAATACTCATAGGTCCGGCTGTTTTAGGTTTAATTGAGCCAAATGAAGTTATCGATGTCCTGGCTCAGTTAGGCATCTTTTTTCTGATGCTTCATACGGGTGTTGAAACAAATCCACGAGAATTTATTACCGCATTACGAAAATCGTTTGGCATAGCAACTATTGGAGCACTGGTTCCATTTTTGGCATCAATGTCGATTGCCCTGTTGTTTGGTTTTTCTCTGAACTCTGCCCTGTTTATTGGTATCACTCTTACTGCAACTGCGGTAGTAGTTACTTTAAAAATTCTAAAAGATTTAGGATTGCAAAATACCAAGTTGGCAAGAGTAATTGTCGCATCATGCATTATCGACGACTTGTTATCACTTATATTTTTTAGCTTAATACTTTCAGTAGTAAAAAGCGAAGAAATAAGTTTTACATCACTTTTGATAGTGGGATTAAAATCGACTTTGTTTTTCGGTGTAATCATAGTTGTTGGTTATTTTATCTATCCAATTTTAGAAAGACCATTTCGAAAATCAAATGGAAAAGGTTTTACGTTCTTACTGATACTTGGGATTGGATTCGGATTATTTGCCGAATTGATTGGTTTGCACATGATTCTTGGTGCTTATTTAGCAGGGCTGTTTTTCAGGGAAGAAGTGGCAAGCAAAGCTTTAATTAGGAAGGTTGAAGATCGTCTTTATGGTATTTCATATTCTTTTTTAGGGCCCATTTTTTTTATTTCCCTTGGATTTCATATAACATTTGATGCTTTTACAAATAGTGGCATTTTGCTTTTGGTAACTCTTGTAATAACGTGTGCAGTAGTTCAGGTAATTAGTGCGGGAGGAATGGCAAGAGTCGCAAAGTTCTCGAAAGTTGAATCGCTAACGATTGGGATAGGTATGGTTGGTAGGGCCGAAATGGCTTTTATTTTAGCTGCTATTGGTCTTAAGCTAAATGTAATAAGCGATGCCGTTTTTTCAATTCTTGTATTTTCAACTTTTATACTGAATATTATTGCATCATTGGGTTTAAAAGGTGCTTCAGTTTTATTAAAAAGAAAAGCGAAAATAATTGATTAATTGATTAATTGATTGAAGTAGGCGGTAATTTGTCAATAATTAATTTGTCTTTTTATTGGCTCTCTTTCGTAATTGAATAGCAGGAGTTGTACCAGCCATTAAACCGGCTATTATTTTGGTGCCGGGAAATTGGTCTAAAACAATTTTGATAAAAACTGTAATTGGTATCGACATGATTAAACCCGGAATACCCCAAATGTAGCCCCAAAGCATTAGCATTACCAATACTGTAATAACGTTTAACGAAAAGGTTTTCCCCATTAAAATAGGTTCCAATGCTCCACCCATTAGCACCTGAACCGCAGTAATAGTTAAAACAAAAAAGAGAAGTGTTCCAGTCTGGTCAATCTCGATAAATGCAAAAAGTGCCAATAATACAACTGAAATAATTGAACCTACCATTTGAACAAAATTGATAATAAAAGCGAAGAGTCCCCAGAAAATAGGAAAGCTAATGTCGAAAAATAAACAAGCAAGGCTAAACCCAATTCCTGTAAATAGACTTATTATGAACTTTACCTTGACAAATTTGATGATGTCTTTTTCAATTTTTATAAATGTTTTTACCGAAGAGTGCCTGACTTTAAAAATGGTATTGTTTAAAATGTTCTGAAAATTAATTGATTCGGAAAGCAATAGAATAACAAAGAAGGCAGTCATTAATGTCATTGAAAGAGTATTGCCAATAAAATCGAGAGTTGTCCCAAATTCCCCGATAAAATTATTTTCCTGAAAATAGTGCTTTAATACGTTTTCTCCTTCCAAACGTTCAATGCCAAAAAATTCTTCAATCGCTACAATTAATTCTACAATTTTATATTCTGCCTTTTCAAAAAACACACCTTCCGCTGCAATTATTTCGTTGCTTGAAATTTGAATTAATTCGCCACCTAATTTTAAAACACCCGCAACTATTAATATTACTATTAAAATACTTAGCGGTTTGGGTACATGTTTTTTTTTGAGCCACCGCATTAAAGGCAAAAACAGTAATGAGATAAACATCGATAAAACGAGCGGAATAAAAATGAATGACAATATTTTTAGTAAGTAAAAACTAAGAGAAATAACAATTATCAATAAAAGTATATTTGTTGTTTTAAGGTCTTTCATTCCGTTTAGTGAAAAGTTTAAAATAAGTTGTTCAAAGATGACGATGTT
>JABMPI010000447.1 GCA_013203755.1 Bacteroidota bacterium | reverse complement strand
TTACAAAGCCCTGCCTAGTAACATTCGCCTCGACGAAATAAATCCACCTCTTGAAAGTTTAATAGGAAATCAATTGCATTGGGCAAAAATGTCTTTGGAACAAGATTTAGATG
Organism: Bacteroidota bacterium; assembly: GCA_013203755.1. GTDB lineage: Bacteria > Bacteroidota > Bacteroidia > Bacteroidales > Prolixibacteraceae > Draconibacterium. The sequence goes on along the minus strand of JABMPI010000447.1, from coordinate 3,243 downwards.
ATGTGGATAGAATTGAAGAAGATACATTTAATCGAATAATCTGGCATTCAGTTAAAGGATACGATGTTCCATATCCAGTGCTGGAACCCAAATAATATTGTAAATATTTTCAATTTTATTATTCTGCTTTCTCTATTTTTAACAAATGCAAATTACCGGAATAATACTGGCGGGTGGCAAAAGCCTAAGAATGGGTAACGACAAAGCTTTCCTTCAATTAAATGGAAAAACTTTGTTGGAACGTGCCATTGAATTGGTTCAGCCACTTTGCAATTCCATAATAATAAGTTCAAACAATCCTGAACATGAAAAATTTGGATATGAAATTATTCCAGACGAAATAAAAAATTGTGGCCCTCTCGGTGGAATTTATTCAAGCCTGAAAAAATCGGAAACAGACTGGAACTTTGTAATTAGTGTTGATTCTGCTTTTGTGAAGTCCGATTTTATTCAGCATTTAATTTCGGAAATAGATGATTTTGATGCAGTGGTTCCAATTCACCCAAAAGGAAAAGAACCCTTAATTGCGTTGTATCATAAAAACTGCATGGTTGAAATGGAAAGTATGTTGCAATCTGGGAATTTCAAAATGCAGAATTTAATTAAGACGATAAATACAAAATTTGTTGAGTCACAAAAATGGCTTGAAAAATATCCACAACTATTTCGAAATTTAAATCGCCCTGAAGATTTATGATTTAAATACTGCGATGCCTACTTTTTTATTCTTCCTGAATACTGCGACTGAAAATCGCAACTGTCAACTTTCTTCTAACCAAACTCCGAAATACCTTCCAACCGCTTTTTATCAGCGATTAAAATATCTTTTCCAAAAATTTTAATGATTTTGTCTTTTCTGAATTCGGATAAAGTACGAATTACATTTTCTGTTGTCATTCCAATGTGTTCCGCAATTTCTCTTCTCGAGATGGGTAATTCAAATTCGTTATTGTTATAAACGTAGTTTGCAAAATAGAGTAAAACGTGGGCAACTCTTCCTTTTAAATTTTTACGTTTAATTTCCAGGTTTTCCAGAATTATTTTGTCGGTAGCTTCGCTTACCCGTTTCATTAAATCCATAGTAAACATAGCATTCTGTTTTGCATGAGTTTTAACCACTTCTAAATCGAGAATACAAACTACAGAGTTTTCAACAGCAGTAACGGAATATTTGTATTTGTCTGAAGAAAATACACTTAGCAAACTAACAAAATCAAATGGTTTTGAAAAACTGATAATCTGTTCTTTCCCATCAGAACCGATTTTAGAAAGTTTTACCAGACCTTCTTTCATGTACAGGAACTCTTTAATCTGTTCCCCTTCTTTTATAATAATTTCTCCTTTCGAAAAACTGCGTTCTTCTTTTATTTCACAAATATCGTTAAGTTCATACAGAGATACATGAGAAAAAAATAATGTTTTCAACTCGCACCGCTCACAACTACACTTCATAATTCCAGACTTCATTATTTTTTGTATGATTAAGCCGCTAAAAATACCAAAAACTTATGATATTTATTACCCTGTGATAATTATCATACAGCATTTCTTAAACGTTCAGTTTTTCACAGTTAGCTTTGGCCTTCATAATTTGTATATTAAATATTTAAAATGAAACGAATCTTAATACTTGGTGCCGGAACTGCAGGCACAATGATGGCTAATAAGTTACATAAGGCACTTGATCGTGACGAATGGAAAATAACTATTGTGGATCAGTTTAAAACGCATTATTACCAACCTGGATTTTTATTTATTCCTTTTGGTGTTTATAACAGAGAAGATGTAGTTAAGCCAAAAGCCGATTTTATTCCCACAGGAGTAGATATGATTTATTCTGCAATTGACAGGGTTGAAGGAGAAGCAAACAAAGTTCATCTGGAAGGTGGACAGGTTTTAAATTACGATTATCTGATTATTGCTACAGGAACCAAAACTTTCCCGGAACAAACTGCCGGATTAAAGGATAAACTTTGGTACAAAGAGATTTTTGATTTTTATACTGTAGAAGGGGCTGTAGCACTTCAAAAGTTTTTCAAAGGTTGGGAAGGTGGAAAGTTGGTAATGGCAATTACAGAACTTCCGTACAAATGTCCGGTAGCTCCACTTGAATTTGTTTTTCTTGCCGATGCTTTCTTTACTGAAAAAGGAATTCGTGACAAAGTAGATATTACTTATGTTACTCCAATGCCTGGAGCATTTACAAAACCAATTGCTACAAAAATGCTGTCGGAGCTTTTGGAGGAGAAAAACATAAAAGTAATTCCTGATTTTTATATAGAGCACGTTGACAATGATGCAAAAAAACTGGTTTCGTACGATGAACTGGAAATTCCTTTCGATGTGTTAACGGTTGTTCCTATGAACATGGGCGACGAAATGATTGAACGCAGTGGCTTGGGCGACGATATGAATTTTGTTCCTACAGATAAAGAAACACTTCAATCTACACAACACGAAAATATTTTTGTTTTGGGCGATGCTTCAAATATTCCAACTTCAAAAGCGGGTTCAGTAGCTCACTTTGCCGCTGAAATTCTTTTCGAAAATCTAATGAGTGCAATCGATAATCGTCCGTTAATGGCGAAATTCGATGGTCATGCCAACTGCTACATTGAAACCGGACACGGGAAAGGTGCATTAATTGATTTTAATTACACAACAGAACCACTTCCGGGAGCATTCCCACTTCCGGGAATCGGGCCGTTTGAATTATTGAAAAACACGAAAATTAATCACTACGGAAAAGTGATGTTCCGTTGGATTTACTGGCATATTTTGTTAAAAGGGAAAGAACTGCCTGTTGAACCATTAATGACAATGGCCGGGAAAAAAAAGGTGAATTAATTTGAAAGCGATGGAAGAAAAAGAATTACAAACACAAATATCTGAACTGAATCAGAAGGTTGATTTGTTGCTGGAATATGTAAATCAGCAGCGGTTAAAAACCAATCAGCTGGAAGATTTGGTGGCAGACTTTTCCATAGTAGGAAAAGATATGTACGATTCGGCGGTGGAAGAATTGGATAACCGAATGGTAACTCTCGACCTCGACCAGGTAAAAGGATTGGTTTTGCGTGTTCTACGGAACGTCGAAAACATGAATAATGCCCTGGAAATGTTTGAAAGTGTAAGTGACTTGATAAAAGATGCAAGTCCCATTTTCAATGAGGTAATTATCGATTTCACTAAAAAGATGAATGAATTCGACCAAAAAGGATACTTCGAATTCTTTGCCGAAGC
>JABMPI010000446.1 GCA_013203755.1 Bacteroidota bacterium | reverse complement strand
CAACCATATCTGCAAGCTTTTTCACTAAGATACTTATTTGCTTGTAAATTCAGAAACACAGAGAAAGAGTTTATCAACTGATTATCAACACTCTGATGTGTTTTTAAGGTTTGACTAAGTACAGTATTTGATGTTAAAATTGATTCATTAAATGATACAAGTGGTAAACTCAATCTAAGAAACGATTTATTATCAATACGAGATAGATTGAAAGAATCTGAGGCTTTAAATAAATTATTACAATACCAATGTACCGAGTTTAACAACCACATTCCTTTTGTAAGCCGTTTTTCTTTTGGAAGTGTGGAGAATGGAATGAGCAATGAGTAATGATTAGAATCAAAAACAAGACTAAAGCAAAGTCGTTTAGAACGGTATTAACACTCTAAAATCCCAGTCCTCAATATCATTCCAGAGTCTTCGGGTTTATCGCAGAATTTATGCGTATCATTTCAGGCTTTGTATTGTTTATTTTGTTCAAAAAAATAGAGGATAGATCGATAAGCAATTTTCAGGCAGACTTGACACTAATCATTAGTCACCATACTTCCCCACCAGTTATTTTTAGGGTCGAAGTCTTTCGACAAAAATTGCATTCGTTGTTTTTCCAATTGAGACCAGCGTTTATTTATCACATTTTCTAAATGTGCTTTTTCTTTTTCAGCCGTCCATTCAGGATCTCTGGTTGGATAACGAGCTCCCATTTCATCCAACATTGCAAACAGTTTTTCACTTAACTGTTTTACAGTTTCACCATTTGTTCCCGAAACATCAGTAGTCTCCTCTATATCAGTACTCAAATTGTATAACTCTTCATGTCCATCTTCATAATAATGAATGAGTTTCCAGTCGCCCAAACGAATAACAGAAGAAGGTTCACCTCCCTGATTTCCATAGTGTGGATAATGCCAAACCAATGGTCGATCGGTAATGGTTTCGCCTTTTAGAAGCGGAACCAAACTTACGCCATCCGTGTGTTCGTTGGGTTTTAAATCGGCTCCAACCAATTCAAGTAAAGTTGGATAAAAATCGGTTCCGGTAACCGGAGCACTACATTTTTGTCCGTTGCCCAAACCCGGCACTTTTATAAAATAAGGTTCGCGGATTCCTCCTTCAAACTGATAACCTTTTCCCCCACGGAGTGGCAAGTTCGACGTTGCAAAGGCGTCTCCGGCTGATACTCCACCATTGTCTGAAGTAAATACAACAATTGTATTTTCAGCCAGTCCCATTTCATCTAACGTCTTCAAAACATGTCCAACGGCATCGTCCATTGCTTCTACCAAACCTGCATAAACAGGATTGTCCTGCACCTGTCTGATAGGTAAAAAATGTCCCATTTTAAAACCAGTTTCTGCAATTCCCATATCTTCCGCTTTCTGACGATACTTCGCCCATTTTTCGTTTGTGGTTTGAATGGGACCATGAACAGCATAGAAAGACAAATAAGCAAAAAATGAAGTGTCTTTATTTTCTTTTATAAAATCAACCGTTTCTTGTGCCAAACGCATGGAAAGATTTTCTCCATTGGGACCGCTTTCCAAATTTGGATTTTCCCAGGGTGCGAAATAACCACCTTTGGGGCTGCCCACATCCCAGCCACCTTTGTTCACATCAAAACCATGATCAGTTGGCCACGAACCTTTGCTGCCGATGTGCCATTTCCCTGCAAAAAAAGTGGTGTAGCCAGCTTCCTTCATCGCTTCTGGCAAAGTGGTATATTCTTGAGAAAGTGCGTGTACATATTCTGGCGGAAGTAGTTGATTGAATCTGCCTGCTTTCCTCCAATTCTCGCCAGCTGGTGCGCCAATCCAATCCGTAATTCCATGGCGAGCAGGAAATTTACCCGACATAATACTTGCCCTTGAGGGACTACAAACCTGGCAAGTGGCGTACCCATCCGTAAAAATCATGCCTTCGTTGGCAATTCGATCGATATTGGGTGTTTCGTAATATTTGCTACCCGTAACACTTAAATCGTGGTAGCCGTAATCATCGGCAAGGATAAAGAGTACGTTTGGTTTTTGCCCTTTGACTTCGCTCAAGGTGACTTGCTTTTTTGATTTTGGTTGGCAAGAAAAAAATATAAACAAAGAGAAAAACAAAATGATAGGAAGAATTGGCTTAAGTTTCATATCGGTTACTATTTTTAGTTTCAACAATAAAAATATAATTATTTTACCGGTTCAAAAGTTAAGGTGAACTCAACTGGAAGCGGCTTCAATAGATATTTTTCCAAAGGTTGTGGTCCACAACTGTTTCCGCCTAAACCGCCCTGACGATAATCGATATTCCAGTAAGTTTTATCCTCTTTTTTGAGTTCATACGTATGAATCGCATCCGACAAAGCTCCAGCGCTGTAATGATGAACCGAAGTCTCAAGCGGTGTGTTACCCGAAACTTTTAGTCCGATGCCCTTTGAATTTTTCAATTCTGCCCAACGCACATCGGTTTTATTTCCATTTTCCTGAGGAATCACGTAGTTGGTAAATTGCTGGTCAACCGTGCCTTGGTAAATCCCTATTAAAGCAGCAACATTTCTGTCGCTGTAATTTTCATGAGGACCACGGCCGTACCATTCAAAATTATTATACTCATCGGAAAGTACCATCTGGTAACCCAAACGCGGCAGATTTGGTAATTTCCCAAATGGTTCCACTTTGGTATTCATAGTAAAATGGCCATCGGCATAAACCGTATATTCAACATCAGCGTTGAATCCGGCTGTTTTAGCCTCGTTGGTAATAATGTATTTGGCAACAAAAGTAACTTTCCCGCTTCCTGAGCCTGTTATTTCAAAACCTTCCAAAGAATTGGTCATCTCTTTTAATCCGGCATCCAACCAGATTTTACACATTCGTTTATTGGTTCCATCCGGGAAATACGAACCATCATTATCTGTTGGTGCCCGCCAAACCTGTAGTTGCGGCCCTTGCTCAATAACACTTTTCCCATTAATTGTATATTCTGAAATTGTACCATCAGTTTTATTGAATTTGAATGTAAAATCATCACCAGTAATCGCTATAATTTTATCATTTTGAGTAGTTGTCAACTCCTGATTTGAGACCAACATTTCAGGATTAAAATTCCATTCCTGTAGTACAAACTGGTTGTAGGCAATTTCAAAACCGGCAGCTGCCCAAGTGGTTTTTTTGTTCAGTTTTGCTGAAATATTTAAGAGGTATTCTTTGCCTTTATTAAAGTTAACTCCTTCAACCGGCACAGAAACATTTTCTGTTAATCCTGCTGCAACATCCTTTTTAAAACTTCCTTCTTTTATCGTTTCACCATTCTCTTTTAGCTGCCAGAAAAAAGTTACCTCGTCCAGCGATACATGCTGGTTTTTATTGGTGATAGAAAGAGAGCCATTTTTATCGTTTAATTTAAACCCGATATTTTGATAAACGCGTTTTACCTCGATGGTTTTTGGAGTGATTCCAAGATCTGGAAAAACAATTCCGTTTAAACAGAAATTCTTATCGTTTGGGTTATCTCCATAGTCCCCGCCATAAGCAAACCATTCTTCGCCTTCGGCAGTTTTTTGCAAAATTCCCTGGTCGACCCAATCCCAAATATGACCGCCAATCAAACCATCTACTTCTTCAAAAGCCTCCATGTATTCCTGCAAATTCCCCATGGCATTTCCCATGGCGTGGGCATATTCATTTAAAATAAACGGACGCTGATCATCTGAATATTGGTATTTATACAAATCAGTTACTTCCAAATACCGACCTTGCCAAATTGGACCACTCCCCCGTTTCCAACCACCAATAACATCCGAAGAAATTGGCAGTTCCGCAAAATGGTAGTGTGTTGGACGGGTTGGGTCCAAACGATGCGCTTCGTCGTTCATTGCCACAAAATTTACCCCGTTACCGGCTTCGTTCCCATGCGACCACATCACCACGCTTGGATGGTTTTTATCGCGATTGATCATAGAACGCAAACGCTGAACATGTGCTTTTCCCCAGGCCGGGTCTTTTGCCAGCGATTCTGCCCCATAACGCATTCCGTGCGATTCAACATTGGCTTCGTCGAGCAATAAAATTCCATATTTATCGCATAAGTCGTATAAATACGGATCGTGCGGATAATGGGCAGTTCGAATGGAATTGATGTTGTACTGTTTCATCAGCAAAACTTCTTTTTCGAGCCATTCGCGTGGAACATATTTCCCATACAAGTAATGATGTTCTACTTTATTTACTCCTTTAAACATTACAGGTTTCCCGTTTAGTAAAACTTCACGGTTTTTAATCTCAATTTCACGGAATCCGGTGTTGCAGGCAACAATTTCCGAAATCTCTCCCTTACTGTTTTTAAGCGAAACGATCACTTTATAAAGGTTGGGCGTTTCGTGTGTCCATTTTAATGGATTGGATACTTTCCCTTTTAAAATAAACTCTAAACTTTCACCTGATTTTATTTCGGAAACCGATTCCAACAAAGTTCCGTCCACTACTATTCCCTTTCCGTTTAAATCCAATAATTTAAATTCAACGGAACCGTTTTTAAACGTCTTTTTATCGTAATTTTTCAGATTTATTTTTGCTGAAATTACCGCGTCTTTATAATCGTCGGCCAGATCAGTTGTTACAAAGAAATCCTGAATTTGTGTTTTTGGTGTTGCATACAAATACACGTCACGAAAGATTCCGCTTAAACGCCAGCCGTCCTGATCTTCGAGGTAGCTTCCATCGCACCAACGAAAAACCTGCATGGCTATTTTATTT
>JABMPI010000445.1 GCA_013203755.1 Bacteroidota bacterium | reverse complement strand
ATCCTTAAAAAACAAACTATCCCGGCAATTATTTATGAGTGCGTGTTAGGCACTGGTTGTTTATTATTTAATTTATAATCAATAATTTTATTATACCGAAATGTCGGATTTGGATAACCTGGGCTTAAACATTTCCAAGCATTAATTTTCATTGTTATTTTATTCTTTGTAATTTTTTCCAGTGATTCTTTAACTATTTTATCCAGAATTTCAGGGCTTGCTCCAATTCTTGCATTTATAATAATTTGTGCTTTATTAGAAATACCTGCTTTGCCGCGAATTGATAAAGTTTTAGATGTTCCCGTGATATTACCAATTAAATAATCTGAACCATTTTCAAGGATTATTTTAATATGCCCAACTCCAATATTTAGCCTGTCAATTTTTTGACTTAAATCTTCGAGGAAAGTTATCGCTGTTTTGTCCCAATTTATTTGTTCACCTTTTAAGCTGATTGAGGAATTGAGCCATCCAAGAACAGCTTCACCTTCAGCATAAGTATCATAATCAACCTCAACAATTCTTTGTCCTGTTCTGGTTTTCGATTGAATTAATTTCAACCATTCATCAATTCCTTTACCAGTTTTTGCACTGATAGATAATACTTCAGAATCTGGATAATTCAGTTTTACTTTTGCTAAAAGAAGTTCTAATTCGTCTTGTTCGAGCAAGTCTTTTTTAGTAATTAGAATGATGTCGCTTTCTTCCAGTTGTTTCTTAAAAATATAAGCTGCACTTGCATGCAAGCCAGCTGTTCTTCCATCTAAAATGTCTGCAAGTCTAATCGGGTCAGCTAATACAGAGAGCGGCGAAATAATTAATTCCCGATTTAAATTATCTTTTAATGGTTGCATTATTGTGGCTGACAAATCGGTGCAACTTCCTACCGGTTCAGCTATAATAATGTCGGCATCGGAATCTGTACCAACTTGTTTTATTGAATCAATGAAACCATTAAAATTGCAGCAAAAGCAACTGCCACTAACTTCGGCAACTTTTACTTTGGTTTGTAACAACAACGCAGTATCAACTAATTCAGAGGCTTGGTCGTTTGTAATTAGTCCTACTTTTTTATCTTGATTCATTAAGAGTTTTGTGGTTTCATATAACAAAGTGGTCTTGCCAGCTCCCAAAAAGCCGCCAACAATAATAAGTCGTGTTTTATTTATCATATTTCATTATTTTATGTCATCAGATTTACAACATTCTCTTGTTGCATTTTTCATTGCAGGTTCGAGTATTTTTACAAAAAAAAGAGATGCCAGAGTTCCGCCAACTAGCGGAGAAAAGATATATACTAAAAAGAATCCCCCGGATTGGTCGGGAAAAGCCGCTTTTCCCCATCCAAAAATCCATGATACCATACGTGGACCAAAATCACGGGCGGGATTAATTCCTGCTTGAGTTAAAGGCGCAATAAGGCAAATAATCGATGTAACCGTTAATCCAATAAATAATGGAGCAATTGCATTGTCGGGGCGACCAATATTACAACCTTCGGTTAATGCAAAAATTAATATTACCAAAATAAATGTCCCAAATGCTTCGGCACTCATTGCAAGTGGTAATGAGACAATTGCAGAACTTCCAGAATTTATATAATATTCTCCAAACATTTTTGCTGTAATTATTGATTCAGTTGTCCCTCGTGTAATTCCGTTCAAATTTTCATAATTACTTATTGAAGGTGCAAAAAACAGATAAATAGTCAACCCTGCCAGAAATGCACCAAAAAATTGACCAATCATATATATTGGAAGTTTACGTAATTTCATTCTCCTGCTAATTACCATTGCTAAAGTAACTGCGGGATTTAAGTGAGCGCAGGAAATATGTCGTGTCAGATAAATTGCTAGAGTTACACCAATTCCCCAAGCCAACGCAATCTGAAATAAGCCTTGATATGCATTAAATAAAATCGACATTGCCACAGAACCACATCCAAAAAGTACCAAAAGAAATGTTCCAAGAGTCTCACCAATAAATTCAGTTTTATACTTCGCCATTTTCATAAATTACTTCTATTTCATTCTAAAACTATTTATTTTTATTAGATGTGCAATGTTTTTTTCAACTTGTGCCTAACGTAGTTATATATTTACTTTTTGTCTTACAAATATATGTAAAATACTGAATATTAGAATAGATAGCGAAACGAAAGAAATGTTGGCTTATTGTGCGACTACACAACGTAAGGTTTTAGCCTAATTTAAGGAAGATAATAAAGGCTGAATTATCTGAAATTTGCAAAGATTTTAAGATGAAACAAAAGCAAATTAAGGATGCTCCTGATTGGCTCTATGAATAAAGCAAAAAGGTTCACATTTTGATCTAATTTGAAACAAGAGATTATGAGTTTTAGGTTTAATCATCGTGAAATATTCCGTCAGGACATAAATTATTCGCAAGATAAACAATTGGTTTTTGGTCGATTGTTTCCCACTCTGTTATCGTTCTTGT
>JABMPI010000444.1 GCA_013203755.1 Bacteroidota bacterium | reverse complement strand
GTGCCGATGCACGACAATTATTTCGCCACGCTTAACTGCGCGGTCTTTTCCGACGGGACATTTGTTTATATCCCCAAAGGCGTGCGATGCCCGATGGAGCTTAGCACCTATTTCCGTATCAACGCGGAGAATACCGGCCAGTTTGAACGCACGTTGATTATCGCCGATAAGGGCAGCTATGTTAGCTATCTCGAAGGCTGCACCGCGCCGATGCGTGACGAGAATCAGCTGCACGCCGCTGTTGTCGAACTCGTTGCGCTCGATGACGCCGAAATCAAATATTCGACCGTGCAAAACTGGTATCCGGGAAATAAAGATGGCGTGGGCGGAATTTACAATTTCGTAACCAAACGTGGCGTTTGTCGTGGTGTCTCATCTAAAATTAGCTGGACTCAAGTTGAAACAGGTTCAGCAATTACATGGAAATATCCAAGTTGCATTTTATTGGGCGACAATTCGGTTGGCGAGTTTAATTCGGTTGCTCTCACTAATAATTATCAGCAAGCCGACACCGGTTCCAAGATGATTCACATTGGAAAAAACACAAAATCAACAATTATTTCGAAAGGAATTTCTGCTGGGAAAAGCGACAATTCCTATCGGGGTTTGGTAAAAGTAATGCCCAACGCAACAAATTCGCGTAACTTTTCGCAATGCGACTCCTTGTTGCTGAACGATACTTGTGGAGCACACACTTTTCCATACATCGAAGTTGGAAATAAATCGTCGATTGTTGAACACGAAGCAACCACCTCGAAAATTGGTGAAGACCAGATTTTTTATTGCAATCAACGTGGCATCGACACCGAAACTGCAATTGGAATGATTGTTAATGGTTACGCAAAAGAGGTGTTAAATAAACTTCCAATGGAGTTTGCTGTTGAAGCTCAAAAGCTACTTCAGTTAAGCTTGGAAGGCAGTGTTGGATAAAAGTATAGAATTAAATAAAATATGAGTTTGAGCCTCATTACTCAATACTCACAATCTCAGTACTAAGAATGTTATCAATAAAAAATTTATATGCTTCCGTTGAGGGGCAGGAAATCCTTAAAGGAATAAATCTGGAAATTAAACCAGGCGAAATTCATGCAATTATGGGCCCAAATGGTTCAGGAAAAAGTACGTTGGCAAATGTATTAGCCGGAAAAGATGACTACGAAATAACAGCCGGAGAAGTAACGTTTTTGGGCGAAGATTTATTGGATAAGTCACCAGAAACTCGCGCAAAAAATGGTCTCTTTTTAGGTTTTCAATATCCCGTTGAAATACCTGGCGTTCCAATGGTAAACTTTATTAAATCGGCAGTAAACGAACACCGCAAACACCGCGGTGAAAAAGAGTTGAACGCAGGCGAATTTTTAAAGCTAATGCGTGCAAAAATGGAGTTGGTTGAATTAAAAACCAAACTCACCAACCGCTCTGTAAACGAAGGTTTTTCTGGTGGAGAGAAAAAGAAAAACGAAATTTTCCAGATGGCAATGTTGGAACCTAAATTGGCGATTCTCGACGAAACTGATTCTGGCTTAGACATTGATGCGTTAAAAACAGTTGCCAACGGTGTAAATGCTTTAAAATCACCAGAAACTTCTACAATTGTAATTACGCATTACCAGCGTTTGCTCGATTATATTGTTCCTGATTTTGTACACGTACTTTACCAGGGAAAAATTGTAAAATCAGCAGGAAAAGAACTGGCACTTGAGCTGGAAGAAAAAGGGTACGATTGGATTAAAAAAGAAAACGGAAATTAGATGAGTGTTGCAGTCGAAAAAGCGGATTTATCGCTAAAATATTTGGCACATTATAACGAATCAAAAGAACTTCTTTTTAAAGATTCTTCTGATGTAATAAATGCTGCCCGAAACAAGGCATTCCAGGATTTTGTTGTGCAGGGAATTCCAACTCGCAAAAACGAAAACTACAAATACACCAATCTACATCCTCGATTTTCGTCCGATTTTAAATTCGTACATCAAAGAGAGAATAACGAAGTAGATACTAAAACAGTTTATCGTTGCGATGTGCCACAATTAGATACCGACCCTAAATTAATTTTTAACGGTTGGTACAACAAAAGCGACAACAAATCACTAGAATTACCGGAAGGTATTATTCTCTGTAGCCTTGAAGAAATTGCGCAGAAGAATCCTGAATTAATTGAAAAATACTACGCAAAAATTGCAAAAACAGATGCAGACCCGATGGTTGCATTAAATACAGCTTATGCAAAAGATGGGTACTTTATTTATGTTCCCAAAAATGCAAATATTGAAAAACCTATTCAACTTGTAAATTTCCTGCAAGCAAAAAGTAGCACTTTTGTTACGCAGCGTAACTTAATTATTCTTGAATCTGGGAGCAGTGTACAGCTTATCTTGTGCGACCATACTTTAAATCAGAATCAGTATTTGAGTAATTCGGTTACCGAAATTTATGTTGGTGAAAATGCAAATCTGGATTATTATACGCTACAAAACCAGCACAACAAAACCACAAGCATTAATTCGGTTTTTATTCAGCAAGAAAGAGATTCGGTTGCCACAACACACACTTCTACTTTGCACGGAGGGTTAATTCGTAACAACCTCAGAATTGTTATGAATGGCGAAAATGCCGAAGCTAATTTGTATGGAATGGCATTTATCGATCGCAAACAACACATCGATAATTTCACACAAATAATACATGCAAAGCCGCATTGCGTAAGTAATCAGGTTTATAAAAATGTATTGGGCGATGAATCAACCGGAGCATTTTCTGGTCAAATTCATGTGGTTCGCGATGCACAAAAAACAAATGCTTTTCAACGTAACAACAATTTGCTTTTGACTGATAAGTCAAAAATGCAAACCAAGCCACAATTGATTATTTATGCCGATGATGTAAAATGCAGTCATGGAGCAACAGTTGGACAAATTGATGAGGAAGCATTGTTTTATTTGCGCGCAAGAGGTATTCCTGAAAAGGATGCAAGGTTGATGATGATGAATGCCTTTGCACACGAAGTGATAC
>JABMPI010000443.1 GCA_013203755.1 Bacteroidota bacterium | reverse complement strand
CTTTGTAGTAACCTGTTACAACGCAGTTTTTGGCTTTGTTGTGAATAAAAATAACTACGCATAATTTACTCATTAATATAATTTTTGCAATTGGTATTCGTGATTTCGCTTTGCTCAATTCCCAAAAAGGTATCTGGATTGAGTATATCAACACGAAGATATTGACAGAGGGCATTTCCATATTATTTCAACCAGAATTGATAGGTATACAAGAAAGAAGATCAAGGATAATTACGAATACCAAAAAATGCAGCTGTTCGTAAAAAATCTGGAAGAGAAATATCAATTCACTCAAAAAGAATCCAAACAACAGCAATCGTTCAGGTTCTCTCCGCGAAGCCAAAACATCAGGCAAAACCTTGAAAATATTTTTATTCATTTAAATGGAATTCAAGAACTTAACAACAAAGAGAAGTACACGGAAGCTTTGAAAATTTTTAATGTTGAAATCAAAAAATCTGGGAGGAACCATGTTGTTTTAGTAAAGATTAAATAATACCACCCACCCCTGAACCAAAATTACTTGCATTTGAACTAAATGTAATACCCCTTGCCCTATTTCATGTTGTATCTTTGGTTCAACAAAAAAGTCATTTTTCACAAACTGGAATACGCTTCAGGAAATGATTTTTTCAACTTGCCTTCTTTTTTCAAAAAAACCACGGATTGAATTTTTAACAATTAAATTTAAATAGTATGAGTAAATCATTATTTGAACGATTAGGTGGTACTGAAGGAATTACATGCATTGTTGACGACACAGTAGAAACACACATGAACAACCCGGCTATTAGTGCCCGTTTTATCCCGTACAAAGAACAGCCCGAACGATTGGCTGTAATAAAACAACACACCGTAGATTTTTTTAGTGCAGGTAGCGGCGGACCTGCAAACTATTCGGGCAGAGACATGCCAACAACACATACCGGAATGAATATCAGCCCCGGTGAATACATGCACGTTATCGACGATATTTTTGTGGCTCTGGATAAAAATGCTATCGACGAAGACTCCAAAAAAGATGTACTCTACATTCTTTGGTCATTAAAAGGAATGGTTATTTCTCAATAATTTTTTGTAATCCATTAAAATTGAATATCATGTCAAACTTAATAACAGATTTAAGTACCACAATTCTTGAAGAATTTGCAGCGCAAATTAGAGGAGAAATTGTTCATCCTCAAGACTCCAACTACGAAGATGCACGCAAAGTATATAATGCTATGATAAGTAAACATCCCGGATTGATTGTAATGTGCGTGGATGTGGCCGATGTAATCAATTCAGTAAATTTTGGAAGGGAAAATGATTTGCTGGTGGCCATTCGGGGAGGAGGACACAATGCCGGCGGATTGGGTATTTGCAACGATGGATTGGTAATCGATTTGTCGGGATTGAAATTTGTGCGGGTAGATACTTCAGACAATACTGTTCGTGTTGGCGGAGGTAATTTATGGGGAGAAGTTGATCATGCAACACATCCATTTGGATTAGCTGTTCCTGCCGGAATAATCTCAACAACCGGAGTTGGCGGTTTAACCCTTGGAGGTGGAGTTGGTCATCTGTCGCGTAAGTACGGACTAACCATCGATAATTTACTGGAAGCAGACATGGTATTGGCAGATGGTTCATTTGTAACAGTCAATGCCAATCAACATGCCGATTTATATTGGGCAATTCGCGGTGGTGGTGGAAACTTTGGTGTTGTCACTTCATTTAAATTTCAGGCTCATCCGGTAAAAACTGTTTATGCCGGTCCTACTTTATGGCCAATAGAAAAAACCGAGGAAATCATGGCTTGGTATCACGATTTTATAAATAACGCCCCCGACGAGCTAAACGGGTTTGTTGCAACAATGATTATTCCCGGACCTCCATTTCCACCGCACCTGCACAACAAACAATTTTGTGGAATAGTATGGTGTTATGTTGGTGATTTAGACAAAGCCGAAGAAATATTTAAACCAATATTGGCAATGAATCAGTTGTTTGAACATGTTGGTGCTATGCCTTATCCATCAGTACAAAGCATGTTTGACGGACTATTGCCACCCGGTCTGCAGTTTTATTGGAAGGCTGACTTTTTTAGTGAATTAGGACAGGAAGCACGGGCACAACATCTGAAATTTGGATCGAGTATTCCCACACCACTTTCGCAAATGCATATGTACCCAATTAGCGGTGCAGCAGGCAGAGTAGGGAAAAATGAAACTCCCTGGGCGTATCGCGATGCCAAATATGCCGGTGTAATTGTTGGCGTTGACCCTGACCCAGCAAACGCAGATAAAATTACCAACTGGTGTAAAGACTATTGGGAAGCTTTACATCCCTATTCGGCGGGTGGAGTTTATTTAAACTTTATTATGGATGAAGGACAGGAACGCATAAAAGCAAGTTACAAAGAGAATTACGAGCGGCTTACTAACATTAAGCAAAAATACGATCCAGATAATTTTTTCAGAATCAATCAGAACATTTTACCTGCCGGATAACGTATTGTATGAAATGTGTAGTTAGTAGTTTGACCGAAGCACTTGCAACTTTACACTTTCTACTTTTGCCTTTTTTACTTTGATTTTAATGCTTAACTAAAATATGCCTCAAACTCTTTAATTTTCAGGCAACCTACAAATACTCCAAAGCCCTTCGCAAAATAAACGAAGGGCTTTTTTGTTTGAGTTAGTAATATACTCAAAACAATTGGATCAAGAGGAGAATTTGGGAATAGTGTATAGGGTTGAAATTATTTCTACCCATTTTATGTAAAGGTAGATAAGCCAAGTTTTCTCATCACTTTTTATTAACCTTTGTCTTATCAGACAGATTTTACT
>JABMPI010000442.1 GCA_013203755.1 Bacteroidota bacterium | reverse complement strand
GTAAAGTTCATTTATCGTTTTATTCAGAATGGCACGAAGATAATAGAATAATTACGGGTTTAAAATTATTTATGAAGTTGATTTAAAGTTCATAGAAACATGAAACTTAGACTCGTATATAAATTAGAAACCTTTAACGAAAAGGTGCGGTAAATTCCAATTATCCATTTCCGTTAATACGAATTGGAATTCGGTTTACCCAATCAAAAATATTACAGGTTGTTTGTGTAATTCGGGAATTTTCTTTCGCCAGTCCTGAATTGTTTTTGTAACAATAAATTCATTTTCTCCGGTAATATTTGCAGCAATACAAAGCAGTGTAGTGGGTAAGCAAGTTTTTAACAAGTCGCTAATTAAGTGGTTGTTGCGGTATGGCGTTTCAATAAAAATTTGTGTTTGTCTATTATTTATTATTCGTTTTTCTAAAGCCGAAATTTCTTTTGTTCGTTCGTTTGGTTTTATAGGAAGATAACCATTAAATGCAAAATTTTGTCCGTTTAAACCCGAAGCCATTAAAGCAAGTAAAATAGAAGATGGTCCAACAATTGGAACAACCTGAAATCCTTTTTGGTGGGCAATTCGTACCACGTCGGCACCGGGATCGGCAACTCCGGGGCAACCTGCTTCCGAGATAATAGCAACGTCGAAACCCTGAGCCAAAGGTTTTAAAAATGTTGGGAGTTCTGAGCTTTTTGTACGCTTATTTAGTTCGAAAAATGTACATTCATCAATATTTATCACCTTATTTACTTGTTTCATAAATCGCCGGGTAGTTCTAATATTCTCAACAATAAAATGTTTAGTGTTGGTTAGTATTGGATGAATTTGTGCCGGTAAAACATTTTGCCAGTTGCCTTCGCTTAAAACATTGGGTACAAGATAGAGCTTTGCCATTTTAAAAGTTTTTGCAATTATAATTATAATCGCTGTTTCATCTCATTATAATTTAAAATTTTTATTGATATTTAATGGAACTCGCTTATGATGGTTTTTTGTAAGGCAATTTTTTTTATGCTCGTTTCACAACTACTTTTTTTATTTTTACCCAATGTCTCAAAATAGTGAATTAAAAATAGAAGCTACATTTTTTGGAACGGGAACCTCGCAGGGAGTTCCGGTAATTGCTTGCAACTGCGAAGTTTGCAAGTCTGCTGATTCTAAAGATAAACGGTTGCGCTCCTCGTTATTACTGAAAATTAACGGACATAATTTTGTGATTGATGCCGGACCCGATTTCAGACAGCAAATGTTGCGAGAGGAAGTTAATTTATTGCGAGCCATTTTGTTAACTCACGAACATGTTGATCATATTTTCGGTCTGGATGATATTCGCTCATTCAATTGGATTCAAAAACACCCGACTGATATTTATGCTGAAGAGCGGGTGCAAACTGCAATTAAACGTATTTTCGATTATGTTTTTGCTGATCACAAATACCCCGGAATTCCCAAAATGCAACTTCATTTAATAGAGAACAAACCTTTTGAAATTGATGGGGTTGAGTTTATTCCCATTCGGTGTTTTCATCACAAATTGCCTGTTTATGGGTATCGTGTGGGCGACCTGACTTATATAACAGATACTAATTCTATCCCCGAAAATGAGTTGGAAAAGATAAAAGGAACACGAATTTTAATTATTAATGCCTTGCGGAGGAAAAAACACATTTCGCATTTTAACCTGGAAGAAGCTTTGGGAATTGTGGATGAAATTCAACCCGAAAAAACCTATTTAACGCATTTAAGTCACGACTTTGGATTACATTCAGACATTCAAAAAGAATTGCCCGAAAATGTTTTTGTTGGGTATGATGGATTGCAGGTTAAACTGAAAAGCTAAGACTGCAACTGAAAACTGCGACTGTAATTGTAACTGAAAACTACAACGGCTTACTTTCTTCTCAACCAGGGTAAAACCACAATTAGCGCCGAAATCAAATATATTCCACCCGCAAGTAGAAATGCATAATTCAAACTAATATTGTCGGTAATCCAGCCCAGCAATGGCCCAATAACTGCAAAGGTTATTCGAATAATAAAATTCCGAACGGAAAGCATGGTTGCACGAACTTCGCTTTGGGTGTACTGATTAATGTAGTTTTTTAAGATTGGAGTAGCCAATCCACGAATTAGATAAAAGAGAAAAAGAAATGCTATTCCCCAATAACTAATTATGGCTCCGGAAAGAAAATAGCCAAGTGCAACCAGCACTATTATTATCAACAGCGAATTTCTCTTTCCTAAAAACTCCTCTATTTTGTAGGCAAAAATGGAGGAAATGCCAACCGTTAAATTAAGTGCTGTCCAGAAAATTCCAAACATTTCTACAGGCAAATTAATGGCTTTAAAAAAGGGCTGAACCAGCCATGCGAAAGTAAGTGTTGCCGTTCCGGTTACTGCCGAAAGTAAAATTGAAATGCGTAAATTCTGATTGGTTAACAATGTTTCTCTTATGTTTTTAATCAATTTTTTTACGGAATGAATGTGTTTTGTTGTATTTAATTTGGGCTCTATTAAAGTAAATGCGGCTGGAATTGCCATGGCAGCCACGGCAAATTGGAAATAGAATGGCGTACGTAAACTAACGGCAGCCAAAAATCCACCCAAAACTCCGGCAATAGCTTCTGCAAAATTTCCAACCGATGTTATTCTACCTTCTTCTTTAGTGTATTTGTCTGTTTTATTGTCGGCTTTTAAACTATCGTAAAGCATTGCCGAATCTGCCCCGGAAACAAAAGAGTGACCAATTCCTAAAATGATTTCGGCAATAGCAAATGCCAGAAATCCATAAGAAAAGCTATACATAAGAAACCCGGCACTCCCTAAAATGCTTCCCAGTATTAATGTTTTTTTGCGACCCCAAACATCGGCCATCCAACCCGAAGGTATTTCCATAAACACAACCGCAACCGAATAAATGGCTTTCAAAAGAAAAATTTTGTGCATTCCCATGTTGTTGTCTTGATAAAACAACACAACAATTGGCATTACCAGATTAAACCATTTTGAGGTTTTAATCAGATAAAGCCGTGGAATATTTTTGCTGAAGCTTTTCATAAAATAGAAGGTGCAAAAGTAACATTCGTTTCCTTATTCTAATTTAGAATTAATTTGAGTTTAAATTTTGATTAAAACTTTTTTAAAACCATACGTAGTTTTATGAACAGAATTCTATATTTGTCGAACAGACTTAAAAGAATTTTTTATTATGAAACTATCTATTCCAAAAAATTACAAATCGGCTTTGGATATTAACCAAACTGAGCAGGCTATAAAACAAATCAAAGATTTTTTTCAGCAAAATCTTGCTTCGGAGCTACGTTTGCGCCGAGTTACAGCACCTCTTTTTGTGAAAAAAGGTACTGGTATTAACGACGATTTAAATGGTGTTGAACGTCCGGTATCTTTTCCTATGAAAGATTTAGGTGACGATGTTGCTGAAATCGTACATTCCCTGGCAAAATGGAAAAGATTGGCTTTGGCTGATTTAGATATTAAAGAAGGATTCGGCTTATACACCGATATGAATGCGATTCGTCCGGACGAAGAATTAACAAATATTCACTCGTTGTATGTTGACCAGTGGGACTGGGAGCGTGTAATTTCGGCAGAAGACCGCAACCTGGATTATTTGAAATATGTAGTTCGCAAAATATATTCAGCACTAATTCGTACTGAATTTCATGTTTGTGAAAATTACCTTGATATTCAACCTGAACTTCCTGAAGAAATAACGTTTATTCATACCGAAGAGTTGGCTGCGAAATATCCTGATTTAACACCGTTTGAGCGGGAAACCGAAGAAGCAAAAAAACACGGAGCTATTTTCGTAATTGGTATTGGTGGCGAAATGCCAAATGGCGAAATTCATGATGGTCGTGCACCAGATTACGACGATTGGATTAGCAAAACTGAAAGTGGTTATAGAGGATTAAACGGAGATATTATTCTTTGGAATAATGTTTTAAATCGTGCATTCGAAATTTCGTCGATGGGAATTCGGGTAGATAAAAAATCTTTGCTCGAGCAATTAAAATACAGAGGTTTGGAAGAGCGAACCGAATTAATGTGGCACAAAATGCTATTAAACGACGAACTTCCATTAAGTATTGGTGGTGGAATTGGGCAATCGCGTTTGTGTATGTACTTCCTCAGAAAAGCGCATATTGGAGAAATTCAGTCGAGTATTTGGCCAGATGAGATGAAAAAAGAGTGCAAAGAGAACGGTATTCATCTGTTATAAAAGCACCAAAATTCAAAACTCAAATTTCAATAGAATTCAATTTTTTATTCTGAATGGTAAAATTCAGATTATCGAGGAATGTTAGGAAATTGAATTTTGTCTATTATTTGTGATTTGGAATTTGTTTTTTGGAATTTGATTTATACTTTTGCCTCGCAATAAAAATAAGGATGCCTTGGTAGCTCAGTTGGATAG
Source organism: Bacteroidota bacterium (assembly GCA_013203755.1). Taxonomy (GTDB): domain Bacteria; phylum Bacteroidota; class Bacteroidia; order Bacteroidales; family Prolixibacteraceae; genus Draconibacterium. The sequence goes on along the minus strand of JABMPI010000442.1, from coordinate 25 downwards.
AGCAACTGCCTTCTAAGCAGTAGGT
>JABMPI010000441.1 GCA_013203755.1 Bacteroidota bacterium | reverse complement strand
CATGAGCACGTTCTTGTATATTCAATTTTGGAACAGGAATAACCTTAAATAATTCTGGATCAACATAAGATTGCACAGCTCCGCCACTTAATTTCTTAATTATTTGGTTACCATACTTGCTACATAAATAGGCATATAAATAGCCATTAAATTTATCTCTGTTAGAGATAAATTTAATGATATTGTTACCCGTAATACAGCCTTCTGATATTTTGTTTACAAAAGAAATTTCGCCAATTGCCCCTACAACAGAAGCAACAATCATTTGGTTTTTAAATAAATGTTTTAAGGTACTAACTCCAATAGTTTTTGAAACGTATTTACATGTTTTCAAGGGGTTATTAGATACCATGTCCGTCATTGAAACCATAGGAATCCCGTTCTTAGCATCAACATAAATTCGTTTGTTTATACCTCCAATGTTAGAACAATAATCAACTGTGTCAATAAGGATTTCATGTGGCATAGATTTTATCTTTTCTTCAGATAAAGCACCTTCAGAAAGAAAATACCCAGCCTTCATTTTTTGCTGATCATAAATTGATCTGCTTTTAATCAATTTATATTTCATAATACTCCCTTTAAAAACTGTTTATAATTGTTTGAGATACCAGGTAAATCATCATCCAATTGCTTTAGCTTTTCCTTTCGTGTTTTGATTTCGGTTTCACCGTTATTTTTACGAACCAAATATTTTGTTTCAGTCGCAAATAAAACTTCTGCTCCATCTTCATCACGCTGATAAATTGGAATTCCCCTTCGGTCTTTGCCTAATTTTTCAGCAATAGCCATAAACACATCATAATTATCTTCACTATCCTGAGCCAATTGGCGTTCAACTTCTGTTTTCTTTTGTAAAAAAAGTAATGATGCTTGGACACCCACTTGTGGTAAGAAAGCTTCCACTGCTAAATCTATAGACGCTAAAATTCTAAACCTATCAAGAATCCACTCTCTTACTTCTAACGTATTAGGATTCCCTAAGATGCTATCTGGAAGCACAATAGCCAATTTACCTCCTTCTTTGAGGTAATTAAAACAAGCCTCAATAAATAACACTTCGGGAGCATCACTGTACTTAGATAAAAAATATTGACTTGCAATTTCTTCTTCCACCTTTACTTTTGCACCGAAAGGAGGATTCGTAAATACCATGTCAAATTTTCCACGAGCATCATTCCCATAACGAGCTTCCATGTCCTTCATTTCTTCCAGACTTTGTTTAATCCTTTTATTGATTTTTTTAATCTCTACAGGATGTTCCCAATTAGGATATGCTAATGAGTTGACATGAAAAACGTTGGCATGTCCATCACCGGCCATTACCATATTCATTCGAGCAGCTTTCTTTAAGTCAGGGTCAAAATCAAAACCGAATATGCTTCTTTCAGCATAAATACGAACTCGCTCGTTTACTTCCATCGAGTTGTATTTGTCCACCAAAAGTGGCCCTTCTAAATCAGGATAAAGTTCTTTGGTTATTTGTTTTCTTACATGATCTAACACCATAACCATAAAGCCTCCCGAACCACAACAAGGATCTAATATCCTGTCGCTTTCAGATGGGTTAAGCATCTCAACCATTGCTTTTACAATGTTTCTTGGTGTGAAAAATTGACCAGCTTCTTGTTTTAAGGTATTGCTTACAATGGTTTCATAAGCCATTCCTTTTACGTCCACAGAAGCATCCAAGAATGAATACTTTGCCAATTCTCCGGCTATAAATGCTAATCCTTTATCGGTAAGTCCAATCGCTTCGTTACCGTCAAATACTTCCGAAAAAATTTCATCTTCTTTCAGCTCTTGGAATAAGCCTTTGATTCTTTTGGCAACCTCTTTTCTTCCTTCCTCTGTATTTTGTTCTTTTACGCCAACCCAAAACTTTCTACGGTAGCTTTCCCCATTTGGGGATGGCATAAACTTCCTTTTTTCGTCATAAAGTTTACAGAATATCAAGTAGAGTAATTGCCAAAAGGCATCTTTTTTACGCCCTTCATTGCCGTAAACATAATCGTGACAACGCTTAAAAACCTTTATGAGTGAATCATTAGCAGGGGTTCTACTAATTGAGCGGTCATTTCTATCCAAATCTTCTAAAGATTCACCTTCACCAGGAAAGTCCGACAAATCAATGAACTCACAATCGTAACCAAGAGCATCTTCTTCTTTTTGAGAAAAGTGATAGCTGGAACCGTTTGCCCACAAACCAAATTCACAACTTTCAACAGCTCCCATTGCATTTTCTAAGGTAATGGCTACACCTTTTTTCTTATCGGTATCTTTTACCTTATCGTCCTGTACACTACAAATACGAATGATAAAATCTTGTTCGTGCGGTTTTCCTTTTTTAAAAAATTACCAGCTCAACTT
>JABMPI010000038.1 GCA_013203755.1 Bacteroidota bacterium | reverse complement strand
GAACTTAAATATTAAATAAAATGAATCTAAATCAATCACGTAGAAGTTTTATACAAAAAAGTCTGGTTGCTGGCGCAGGCCTGGCATTAATCGACCCGTTTTCGGCACAGGCCATGATGAAAAAATCAAAAATGAAATTGGGTCTTGTTACCTACCAATGGGGTAAAGACTGGGATTTACCAACATTGATTGCCAACTGTGAAAAAACTGGCGTACTTGGTGTTGAGTTGCGTACGCAGCATGCTCATGGAGTAGAAACAAATCTAAGTACCAGCCAGCGTGCTGATGTAAAAAAACGTTTTGCCGACAGCCCCGTAACTTGTGTGGGCTACGGTTCAAATTTCGAATACCACAGCGTTGATCAGGCTGCAGTCAGAAAAAATATTGAAGAAACCAAAGCTTATCTTGATTTATGTAAAGAAATTGGAGCAACAGGTATTAAAGTAAAACCCAATGGTATTCCAAAAGAAGTACCCAGGGAAAAAACTATTGCTCAAATCGCTACTTCGTTAAATGAAGTTGGTAAATATGCCAGCAACATTGGGCAGGTAGTCCGGGTTGAAGTTCATGGAAACCTAAGCCAGGAAATACCTAACATGAAAGCCATTTTTGAACAGGTAACTGAAAAAAGTGTAAAAATGTGCTGGAATTGCAACGACCAGGATTTGTTATCTCCCGGACTGGAAGGGAATTTTAATTCGGTTAAAAAATGGTTTGGCGATACGGTTCATATTCGTGAATTAAATGTGGGTGATTATCCTTACCAGGACCTTATGAACCTTTTTGTAAAAATGAATTACGATGGTTGGATTTTATTGGAAGCCCGCACCACCCCAACCGACAGAATTGCTGCATTGAAAGAACAATTAGATGTTTTTAATAAAATGGTTGGCAACGCGTAATTTTTTTTCCTCACTTTAATAACCAGCTCCCCTTCGTTAAAAGATTACAATTACGAAGGGGAGATTGTTTTGCTTTAGTATTGACAGTATGAATATATTGATACGATATATGAAAACAATTTCATTAACAACTTTATTTTTCTTCTTCGCAATATCAATATTTGCTCAAAAATATGATATTCAAATAAAAACAGAAATTAATTTAGGTCAGAAAATTGAGCAGTTTCGGGCTGTTCCGATGGCAATTGGGAAAGATGTTCCAAATGTGGTAGTAGCCATGTACTCCGAAGATGCAGAAATTGACCCCAATCTCGGAATGTTCTTTTTTCCGGCACACACACTAAAATTAGCTGCATTTGATGTGGAAGGCGAAATTCTTTGGAAAAAAGACCTGGGCAAAGGTGTTATCCCCGGAGTTTGGTTTAGCCCTGTTGCAGCATTCGATTTAGATAAAGATGGGATGGATGAAGTATGGAATGTAAATACTACCGATCCTGGTCATCCACTTGATCATAGAGCTTTTGTTCTTGAAAAAAGAGATGCTAAAACCGGAGAGGTAAAAGGACAATGGGAATGGCCGAAACCTTATGGCAGCCAGGAAATGTCGAGACTTTTCCGACACTTTATTATGGGTGGATATGTTAATGGCGAGCCTGTTTTAATAACTGCTAACGGTACCAAAAACTATGAGACCATAAAATGCTGGAACAGTGATATGTCGGAGAGATGGGTTTACAAAAAAACGCCGGATACTCCCGGTTGTCAGGGCAGTCACATGTCGCCAATTGTTGACATCAACAATGATGGAGTGGACGAATTATTATGGGGTGAAAGATGCATTGAATTGGACAAAGGAAGAATGCTTTTTTGTGCAGACGAGGATTCATGGAACGGACACTCGGATATTATTGAGCCTATATTAGATAAAAAAACAGGGAAATGGTACTTTTTTACATGTCGCGAATCAAGTAATCAAAATCCTCCCAGAGTCGTTCTTTTTGACGAGAAAGGGCAAAGGATCTGGAGCAAACAAAAAGAAGGACATATAGATACAGGCTGGGCAGCTCGCATCGGTAAAAATGGTGAGCCTGTGGTATTGGGTGTAAAAATTGGAAAAAAAAAGAGATCGGCAGAAGGCGAATTTCGGGTTGATGTGGAAGAAAATACATTTAATGCTTTTACCGGCGAAAAAATTGATTTGGGATTTAGCGTGTACACAACAATACCCATTGATTTAAATGGTGACGGCATTCATGAATTGGTAAAGGGGTATTTTGAAGGTGATGGAACAATCATGGATAATACCGGGAAAGTAATTGGAAATATTGGTGGAGCATCAGCAATCGCTTCAAAATTTACAGGCGATGCGGGTGAACAATTGCTTAGTTACTCAAAAGACGGAATTGTTAGAATTTGGATTGACAAAAATGCACACGATAATCAAATTGCAAAAGACAGATATGCACACCCATTTTATAAACTGAACCAAAAACAAACGGGCAACGGGTATAATCTCTTTAATCTGGGTGGATTATAGACTTTTTTATAGTGGCGATATCAGAATTGATCTGGCTCCGCGCTGGAACCGCACCAACGATGCAATTCTTGTTCCGGGAATTGCCAAAAATGGAATCCGTCAGATGTTTGTAATTCGGATAATTAAAAAGTAAATTTATTTCTCTAAAAGGAGGATGAAACTTTATTTTGGTATTTTGATAATTTTACATGGATACGAAGTATTTATAGATGTAAGAAAAAAATATTTTACTCCTTTATGTAACCCCAAAAATTGTAAATGACATATACTCAAACCAAATAGCTTTTCGGTTTTTATACTT
>JABMPI010000440.1 GCA_013203755.1 Bacteroidota bacterium | reverse complement strand
GCATCCAGCGCCTCAACATCATTTTTAAAATCCATTTGTTTTTGTTTTCAGAAATTAAATGAATTATTTAACCCAATTTTTAAAATCGAAATTGCAATTTGCATAGGTGTCATCAATACGAATATAGGTTTCAGACTGGCGAGTTGAAATCCATTCTTTCATAACATCTTCTTTCTTCTTGGCCAAATACATATCTGCCAATGTCTGATAATCGTTTTGTAAATCAGCTTTATGACCCATTATTTTTTTGGTAACCTTAACAATTTTATATACAGTTTGCTGGTTTTCCTGATCAACAGTTTCAAATGGTTCAGAAACCTCATTTACATTCATGTCAACAATTATTTTACTTACATCGGCCTCCAAATCTTCGATAGAAAATTTTGAAGACATACTATTAAGATTAATGGCAATTCCACCATTATTACGTGTATTCTTATCATAAGAAAACCGAACGGCAGATTCTTCAAACGAAATGTCGCTTTTGCGAATCAGGTTAGCTAAACTATCTAATTGTGTATTGGACTTTTCCTTTGCATCAATCGAAATTTTTGGTTTCATTAGAATGTGGCGAGTTTTAATTTTTTCTCCTTTTCTATCAATCAATTGAATAATGTGATAACCAAATGCACTTTTTACAACGTTTGAAACTTTATCTCCTTTTAGGTTGAATGCAACAGAAGCATAAGCCGCATCCAGTTGAGCTCTGCCCATATAATCTGGAAGTTCTCCACCGTTTGGAGCAGATGGCCCTTCAGAATACATAACTGCCATTGCAGCAAAACTAGAACCGCCATCAATTCGTTTTTTCAAGTCTCTCAACTGTGCTTTTACACGGTTTTGTTCTTCTAATTCAACTTTAGGTTGAAGCGTAATTTGTGCATATTCGTATTGGGTAGGAATTGTTGGAATCTGGTCGTTACTTAAATTTTTGTAATGATACCTGACTTCTGATGGAGTAACCGTAACATTTTCTACAATTTTCTGCCGCATTTGCTGGCTCAGCTGTTGGTTGCGGATTCCGTCCTGCATATCCGATTTAATCAACTGTATCGATTTATTGAAATATTTCTCAAGTGCTTTTTCATTTTCAAAATGCGCCAAATACTGTTGCATTTGCTGATCCATTTGCTGGTTTACCTGACTTGGCGTAACTGTTATTAAAGTGTCTTGTTCAGCCTCGGCAACTAATAATTTATTGATAAGAAGGTTCTCCAAAACCTCACATTTCATATCACCTTCCGAAGTAACGCCTTGAGCTTGTTGTTCCATATGCATTCCCTCAATCTCCGATTTTAAAATAATGTTGCCTCCAACCACAGCAACAATTTGGTCTACAACTCTATCCTGCGCAGTTGCAGCAGTTGTTATAATTATAGCCAACAGTAGTGTTCCTAATATTCTCATTGTTTTATTTTGTTTCATGCGATTTCTATTCATATATTTTGAACTTGTTTTTCTGAATACCTTCAATATAAATTGTCTCTTCAATTTGTTTTAAGAACTCAATTTTACGTTGATTTAGTATCAAATTTTTTATGTTATTATTCATGTACTCCAATGGAGCTAACTCATTTTTTAATTTATATTCCTGAATGCCGACAAGATAATAATAATTTGAATCATTCAATTCTATCTGATTATTGCGGGTTAGAAACTGTTCTGTATCTACAATTTCTTGTGGTATATTATTCCTAACCGTTTCAAAATCTACCCAATTATCTATAAAAATATCAAACCCTTTAGCGTACTGTAAGCAGTATTCCTTTAATTCAGATAGTCCCTCTTCGCTGGTGTTAGCCGCAAGACTTTTTAAAAGGGAAGGATTTGAAACTTCATTTGGTATTTTTACAAAAATAGCCTTTACAATGTTTTTATTTAGTTTGAAATTTTCTGTATTTGAATTGTAATACTGTTCAATTTGCTCATCGGTAACGGTTGTATCCATGCGTTGTTTCATTAACTCATTTTTATATTTATAAATAATTAATGAATTCCGATACTCCTGAAGTTCGCGGTTAACATTTTTTTGTTCCAATGAAAGGTTTTCGTTTGCCTTTTGGATGAGCAATTCCTGCTTTATCCATTTCTCAATGTATTCATTTGCCAAATCTGCACTGTCGTTTTCATCAATGCCGGAAGGTATAACTTCTGACAAATCGCTTGCAAAAAGTTTTTTGTCGTTTACTTCAGCAACCACTGTCTTCTCCGAATTTTCGACACTGGTACATTGCAGAAAAAATATTCCCGAAACAATAAGGATTCCATATTTAAAAATATTTCTAAACACCTTCAATCGTTTTCAATAACTTTTTATTTACTTTAATTTTGTACTTCTTACGTAACTCTTTTAACCATTTTTTTTCGATATAGTTCTGATAGTCTGAAATATATAATCCACGTGCTTCTTTCAATGTTTTTGGCTCTGGCTGAACTTTATCTCCACGAATAAATGTCAAATTGCCTTCTAAGTTTTCAGGTAGATTTTTGTTCCATACAAAATAATCTACTATCGAATTGCTTCCTTTCTCCCAGGCACCTTCGGTAATTGTTATTTTTTCTTCCTCTTTATTTATCAAGTCAAGAATTTCAATATTGGTCATTTCTGCACCAAAATACTTATCTGTTTCTTCGCGTGTCGCTTCGTCTTTACAAACAATTATGCTACCCTTAAACCGCTCTTCCCAAACGTGTTTGTTTTTGCTTTTTTCGTAGAATACTTGCAAACCCACAGAATCTTCGGACGCATAGTTCCATATTTTCTCTTCCGAAATATTGAATAGTAAAATACCATCGTGATATTCCTTTATTGTATATCTAAAATCAGGATATTTCTCTTCCAGTCTTGAGTCTTCTAATTTTGTAATCTCATCTTCCACCCACTTGTCGAAATTAGCTTTGTAGGTTCCGGTTGTTATTTCCTTTTCCTGAATATAGTTTTGAAAGGCTTTAATAGTGTAAGGTTTATTGTACAAGTTGAATAATTCAAAATCTAATTCTGAAAAATTGTCTCCAACTTTAACATCACTCAATAATTTAATTCCTTCCGGATTTTCGATGAAGTTGTATTCCAGTTTTAATTTATTGGTGAATGCTGTTTTACTTGATGTACTTCGCGCAGGATCTTTTTTAATACGACTTACAATACTTTCTTTCGAATCTTCAAAAGAAGCAATGCCACGAGAATCTATTTTTTTTATGATGTGATAACCATATTGAGTTTCAATGGGTGGGGTGTAGTCTCCCTTGTTTTGCAGAGCAAATGCAGGATCCGAAAATTCTTTAATCATTCTGCCAGCCGCAAACCAAGGCATTTCTCCTCCTTTAGCAGCCGAATTTTTATCATCCGATCTTGTTTTTGCCAACTCAGAAAAATCTGCTCCGTTTTGCAATTCTATATAAATGTTATAGATCTCTTTTTTAAGCTCCTCTTTTACCACAGGTGTAGCACCTTTGGGTAACATTTTCATGATGTGTGCAACTTGAATTTCGCCACGGTTTTTACGAACATCGTGTACCATTATTAAATGGTATCCAAAAGCACTTCTAACGGATTCCGAAACATTTCCAGCCGGAGTTGTAAAAGCGACATTCTCAAACGGGGCTATCATTTGAAAAGCCGTAAAATAACTTAGATTACCTTTGTTCGATTTTGCTGATGGATCTTCCGAATACTCAGCGGCCGCTTCTGCAAAATCTTTTCCTAAGTCAATTTCCTTTTTTATTTTATTAATTCGATTTAAAACCGCCTGGTCTTCCGCATCTGTTGCACTCTTTTTTACTTGTAACAATATATGGCTGGCATTCACTTCTTTGTTCATGCGATCGTAAAGTTCCTTAACCAACTGTTCGTTAAACTTTACATCTGTTAAATAAGGTGTTGCCAACTCTTTTCGATATCCTTCGAATTCATTTACAAAAACCGAATTAGTATCCATTTGTAAAGATTCGGCTTCAATAACTTTCAGTTTAAAATCGATAAAAAGTTCCAAATAGTCTTCCGGAGATTTTTTATCACTTTCGTTGTATAAATTGTTGTTGTTCTTTTTAAAGATGCGTTCAAATTCAGCCTTACTAACTTTTGTGTCAGCAATAGTTACAACTATTTCGTTTTTCTGTGCAAAAATACTTAAGGTAAAACAACAGATAAACAGTAATGAAAAGAGTGCTCTATTCATCGTTTGTATTAATTTATTACGATTAATTTAAACTGAAATAGAAATGGTTTTGCTATCTCTATTCCCAGGTTTATTAAAAATATTTTTTTCAAATTGATTTTTATTGACGAATGCTATAATTTGGAGCTTCACGCGTAATACTAACATCGTGTGGGTGACTCTCCTGAACACCAGCATTCGAAATTTTTGTGAATTTAGCATTTTGAAGTAGTTCAATATTTTGAGCTCCACAATATCCCATTCCTGCTCGTAGTCCTCCAATTAATTGGTAAAGAACCTCGTATAAACTTCCTTTAAATGGTACACGTGCTGCAATTCCTTCCGGAACCAATTTATTAATATCCTCTTCCATGTCCTGAAAATAGCGGTCTTTAGAGCCTTTTTGCATTGCTTCAATAG
>JABMPI010000439.1 GCA_013203755.1 Bacteroidota bacterium | reverse complement strand
TGCCAATGGCAAACACCCCTTTTAAAAACAATTAAACAGCTTTTATAATTTTGTAACCGCAGTAGCATTTTTTGCTTTCTGCGAAATATACTTAAAAGTAATATCGCCTTTCCCTTCAATTAAAAACTGGTATTCAGCTCTGCTATGTCCGGGCATGGCAAAAAACTGAACCTCTGGTTTTGTCTTTTTGTATGATACTTTGTCAAGTCTCAAATTGGTAATTTTGCCCCCGGCAACAACTTTGCCTCCCGATACTTTTAATACATCCTGTTGGTACAATTTGTCTTTAAACGCCTGAGCAGTCATCGACGACAATCCTTTTTTGTTCTCTATCCTTACGCGTACCTGATGTAAGTTTTTGCCAATTTTTTTAATCTCAAAAACGTTCATGGTAATTTCCGGAGTGTGCTGTGCCGAAAGCAAAACAACCGATGCATTTCGGTGAACCAGATCCTGCAACATAAACGGGTGTGGCAAACGCGAACTCATTTTTACCCAACCCCCAATTTCTACTTCACCATAAACGGGGTGAGTAAACGGTTTCCACTCTTTGTACAGTTCACCTTGGGTAACATTGTCGTTAAATTTTAATTGCTCGCGGCTTCGCCCGGTTCTTGTATCACCCATTATCGATTCCATATCATCTTCTTTAGGTCCCTTTTTGTCGGCTTTATAAGTTTCCTGACTTCGCATAAAAAGTTCACCTACAAAGGCATAAGCACCATGAATAAAAAACAGGTGAGAATCGAAATCTCCATAAGTTGGATATAAATCGTAAGCCGGCATATAAACATAACCCGGAGTAATTTTTATGGCTTCTTTTCCAATTACATCGTAAGCAGCAACATCGGCAGCTGGAATTTCTGTTGATTTTTCGGCTGGTACACGCAACCACATTCCGCCGGAATTGTGGAATGCATAACCAATTATAATATTCGGGCGGGCAGCAATAAACTCGTGTATAGCTTTTAATCCAACTCCTGACAATGGGAAATCTCCAGCTCCGCGCTGAACATAAGGTGGCATCCAGTTGTATCCCCAGTTTCTATTTGGATCCAGGTAACCTTCAGCATCTTCATTTAACTTCCCGTCGCCATCGTTATCAATACCTTCATAACCCAATAATGAATATTGACCCTTTTCGCCTGGCTTTACTCTAACCAGAACTCTTTTGTCTTCAGAATCTAATTTGTAATTTCCAAACTCATCTTTTATTCGCATCTGACAAATGCTTCCGTCGCCGTCTAAATCATCAGGAGCATCTTCATCAAATAATCCATCGCGATCGTCGTCTTTTGGCACTCGAATACTACGGCTTGAACTTGGAGTGTGTCCATCTTCGAAAAAATGGTAGCGTCCATCTACATTTACTACCGGAATAATGTAATGCGCATTTCTATCTACCGCAGTTGTGATTTTCTTGTTTTCGCCATATTTGGTCAAAAGCATTTGAGCGTAATATAAACAGACTTCGCCAGCCTGCACTTCGTTGCCATGAATATTCCCATCAACATAAACACCGGGTTTGCTTAATTCGTTACCAGTTTTAGGGTTGTTTATGGTTAGTGCATAAATGTCGCGGCCTTCTTCACTTTTGCCCACCAAGTCGAGAGTTGTAAATTCAGGATAGGCTTTTTGCAAAGCTTGCATTGCGACGATAATTTCTTCGTAATCGTAGTAACGGTCGAAGCGAAGCGGAACTTCAATTTTTCCTTTGTTGGCCGAAAAACCAGAAAATACAATAGAAAATAGTAGTATGAATAAAATATTATGTCTCATAATTAACCTCCAATATTTATTTGTTTAACAACATCAGTAAAAACAGCCGATTCAATTTTGGCTGAAACATCAGCTTTCTTTTCTGCTTTCACAATCCATGTCAGTTTTTTAACCTGATTTCCACCAATGTTTCCCAGAGGCTTTCTTTTTAAACCTTCTATAATTTCAATATCGCCATCTAAAATAACTACAACCGGAGCAGGGTGGCTGTTTCTTTCTCCCATTGCAATGGGGTAGGGAATAATACTTTTGTTTTGGATATACAATTCTAGTTTATAAATACCTTCGCCCAACTTTGTTATTTTCTCTTTTGCAATTGAAAGCTGTGGCAAATTCTTCGATAATTGCAGCAACCATGGCAATTGCGATTGTGCGTAATACGATATTGAATCTGCTTTTGGCGTTGATGCCAGATAAGGAACATAACCTCCAATTTCAACCTCGCCAAGTGTGGGGTGATTTACTGTTTTCCATTCAACAAAACCTTTGCCTTCCATTTGTTTCTCCGACCAGGCCAAAAGTGCTTTATCTTTTTCGCCGAGCTCATCTTCCTTTTCCGGTTTAGGTGCTTGTTTTAACATAGATACCATTTGCTTTGGACTTATTTTGCCCGACTCCATCATTTCAATAACTCCTTTAGCTTTAAACTGAGCCGGAGCATTGTTGGCTTTTAAAAAAGTATCTATTTTTTGTTCTCCCAATTTAACAAAATCCGTTGTGCTCATCTTTTCTACATCTTCCAATAAAAGAGAATTGCTTTTATCCTTTTTATCCTCTTTTACTTTTGGAATAGAAAACAGATTCATACTAAAAGAAGGAACGCCCAAATGATAGTAGGCCCAAAGTTCGAACGAACCATCTTTTGCAGGCGTTGGTGCCAAAGTTTCGGTGTTGAAATTATTCTTTTTGAGGATTTTTTTATAATCATCAGAAAATTTCTTGTACAGTTTTAAATCATCTTCCAATGGATTTACTGCTGCACCTAAACCAAGTATTCCGGCAACCATCGACGGTGAAACTTCCATTCCGGCCGGAACAACTTTTTTCATCATTTCAATTACTTCATCCATTTTATATGTTTTCGAAGCATCGGCGTTTAGCATTTTTGCGTATCTGCCCGGAATTTTTATACTCTCCAGGTTTGCACCACCTTTGCGTCCACCTTTTGGAGGTACCAAACAAAAATTGGAACTTCCTAATGTGTAAGCCATTGCGATATTTGGACGGTCGTAAATAAAACGCATAATTCCATAAACTTCTGGAGTTTGCCCTGCAAACAAACCCGCCTCTTTTTTCTCCTTTGGAAACAAGTGAGGAAATGCAATTCCAACGTTTACTCCGCCCGGGCCATCTTCGTTGTATTTCCCGTCCTCGTCGTTGTCAATTCCTTCGCTGTATATTTTGTATTCACCACGTTCACCTTTTTTTGCGTTGGCTGGAACCATTATTCGAGGATCATTTTTGGAAATTAGGTGAGTACCCTCCAAATCTTTTACACGCATTTGGGTGATTAATCCGTCTTTATTCAAATCCTCAAAGCCATCTTCGTTTGTGGCCTCGTCGGCATCGTTATTTATTTCGAAATTATTTACTGCCGAACCTGTTTTTACTGAAGCAAAATAGTCTGTGGCTGCATCAGGGTTGGGAAGTGGTAATATATACCATTTTACATTCTTGGTGTAATCTGCCGAGTCGATTAACATTTGTGCAAAATAAAGTGCACCTTCAGTAGAAAGCGGCACATTCCCTTCGAAATTTGCACCCACAAAAATAGCCGGAGCATCTTTAAGATTAGAACCAATTTCAAGTACCGTAATTGACTCTTCCCCCGGACTGGTTGCAATTGTGTGCAACTTTGTAGATGAAGCATTACTTTGATTTAGTTTTTTCAGGAAGAGCTGAACTTCATCGCGCGATTGGTTTTTGTCGATGGAGAGTCCTGATTGTGCTGCTAATGGGCTGATATATATAATAAGATTACCTA